>NZ_JAQMTI010000319.1:0-18960 GCF_028329225.1 Sphaerospermopsis kisseleviana CS-549
CGACTTACTTCGACTTACTTCGACTTACTTCGACTTACTTCGACTTACTTCGACTTACTTCGACTTACTTCGACTTACTTCGACTTACTTCGACTTACTTCGACTGCGCTCAGTACAAGTCGCTCAGTACAAGTCGCTCAGTACAAGTCGCTCAGTACAAGTCTTGCCTGTTCATAGTGTACCTCATGACACTGGGAAGTGCTGTTAAGTTGTCCCAAAATTACCACTTCCTAAAATTTTGAGCAGTTGATATTTTCCACCGACATTATTCATAATAGCACCACCATCACAGAGATGATCCCCTTCTTCATCTTCAGCATGAGTAAAGATTAAGAAATTTTACTTGATCTATACTATACCAAATATGCTATGATTGGTGAAATTTACCTTGGTTGATTTATTAAGTATTTTTACGGTAATGATTCCGGGGTAAGATCCCCGACTTCTGTTAATAAACCATAATTTCTTGTCACGATTAAATAAAAAATTCGGGGATCTGACGGGGAATTTTTCAAAAAGTCAAAATAAAATTAATCAAACAGGAAAATCATGAACAATAAAATTCGTTATCCCCTACTAAGTTTAAGCGTCTTATTTATTCTCATTTATGCTTTCATCCCATCCAGTAGACAATATTTTTCATATTTCGTAGTTTTGGGATTTGCCGTATTAACTATTTATTTAACATGGGATGGTTATGACATCAGAAAAAAATTACAAAATCAATTTCAACCATCTTTAAAACAAGGGATAGCGAATGCAATTAAAGATGTTTATAATCGTCATCCAACAAAATATGAACAAATTAATAAAGCAGCTTTAATAGACAGTGTGACAAATTCTCACTTACAAGACTGGGAAAAAGATAAACGTTATTATCAATCTTTGCCAAATTTCCTCTTATCAATTGGATTATTTGGTACTTTTTTAGGAATTACTTTAAATCTGTTATTGATTAGCGGTAATCTAGGAGGTGAAGTAGACATACAAACAATTTTACCAAATATTGTTAACTCAATGGGTGTAGCTTTTGGTAGTAGTTTATTTGCATTAGCTTGTAGTATTTTTTTAGTTAAATTTTACCCAGTATCAGAATTAGAAATAGAAAAAGAAAACTTAATCATCTCCATAGAACATTCCATTGATAATGAATTTTTGCTAAACAGTCAAACTACCAGCAAAATAGATCAGTTAATTACATCTATTGATAACTACTCTAATAGCTTAAAAAGTTTCCTTTCAGGTTTAGATCAAAACACCAAAAAATTTGCAACTGCGATCACGGAAGCTACAGATAAAATTAATACTTCTGCAAATAACTTTCAAACTATTGTTAATCAATCTTCCCAAACCATGCAAACAGGAGCAAATGTTTTAAGTAATGCTACTGCTAATATAGCAAACTTAACTACAAAATTTGTTGATATTTCCTCATCCTTACTCACATCATCACAATCATTTGAAAAATCTATATCTTCCCTAGAAAAATATGGAGATAGTTTAGAAAATCTCAGTGATAGCTTAATCAATAATTCCCAACAAATCCAAAAATTAGCTCAAAATAATAAAGATAACATGAAAAATCTCAGTAACACATTAATTAATAATTCTAACGATGTAAAAAACCTCATACAAAATAATCAACAAAATCTCACTACCGTTACAGATCGTCTCTTGCAGAATGTTAACAGTATTTCCACATCTACCCAAACATTTAATAATAATGTTAACCAAATTGTCACATCTTTAAATCAACATAGTTTACAAGTAGGAGAATATAATACAAACCTCCAACAATTAGCAGGATTAATCAACAATGCAACCCAATCATCTAATAATAATATACCCCAATTAGCCTCTATGTTAGGAAATCAAGTTAATCAATTACAAACTACCGCCAACCAACTCAATCAAAATTCCCAAATGTTGCAACAAATCAATAGTAACCTATCTGTATTATTAACCAACTTCCAACAATTCCAACAATCACAAAATTAACAAATATAAAATTAAATTAACCAGATCCCCGACTTATTTTACTATTCTGTCAATCAAATATAAATTGATAGTAGAAGTCGAGGATCTTAACCCAGAAAATTTGAACCTATTGAACTTAATTATTATGCAAAGAAGAAATCGCCATAGTTCTAATAATAATAGCGAAACCTTTACAATTTGGACATCCTTTACAGATTTAATGTCTAACGCATTTATGATTATTACCTTATTATTAGTATTTGTGGTAGCTCAAAAAAAACCACCACCACCACCAGGGATAGTTTGTGAACCGAAAATTATTAACCTTCCTTCTGAACAATATAGTTTTGACTCAGGGAGTGCAGTTTTACCAAATAACTTAAAAAGTGATATTTTGCAAGGTAACAAACCAGGGAAAATATTAAAATTAATTGAAGAAACCCTTTCTCAACAAGAACAATGTAATAATGAAACTGAGGTACTAGAAATTATAGGCCATACCGATGATCAACCAGTAAATTTTCTCAACTGTAATAACCCTAATAATCCAACATTAAAACCTTTAGATAATCACCTAGAAAATGTTGCCACAGGTAATCAAAATATTAACACCTTATGTCCTCGTTCTAATGCTGATTTAGGTTTAATGCGAGCATTATCAGTAGTCAAAGAACTGCAAAAAGCGCAAAATCAAACTAGATTATCTCGATTTAAAAAAGTCCAATTTAGAGCATATTCAGCAGCACAATTATTTTTACCAGAAAATCAAGGATTTGCTAAAAAAAATACGAGAAAAGATCCAGCAACCAGAGGTAAACGCAGAAGAATAGAAATCAGATTTGCACAATTGGGAGAGTACGTTACACCAGATGAAAATTGATAAAAATTGAAAATAAAAGCAGTTAAGCTGTTGTGCAAATTTAAATATCTTTTAAATATCTTTTAAATATCTTTTAAATATCTTTTAAATATCTGCTATTAACTGACTTAAATAATCATCCATGATAGCTGGTAATTCTTTGGGTGAATAGGTATAAGTGAGAGATAAAAATGTAATTGCTGTGTTGATAACTTGCTTTCTATTTACTATAGTTGATAGTTGAGAACGAGTATATTTACCGTTCATTATTTCTAAACTAGCATCTGCGATCGCATCTTCTATAACTGATTCTTCTATTAAATTTTCCCATTCATCTTCATTGATGTAATAGGATTTTTTGTTTTCTTTGAGATTGATTTCTTGAATTTCTCTAATTGAATTACGAATAGAAGCCATCCAAGAATTTGTTAATCTTTTTTCTATTTGATTTTTAATTATATGAATGAGTAGTATTTTTAAGAATGATTTAATTTGTCTGATTATTGCTTTTTTACTCATTCCTTCTAATTCATCTACAATTGCTAAAGCTTCTGTATAATTTCCTTGTAAAATACTGTTTCTGAGGTCTATTAATTCTTGGGTCATTTTTAGTAGCCTCCGGTTTATTTTCTATATTGAGAATAACATAAATTCATACTATTACCGCTATTTTAAACTTTTATCTGTGTTTATCTGTGTTTATCTGTGTTTATCTGCGTTAAATTATAGTGATAAAATTTCGCACAACTGGGAGAGTACGTCACACCAGATGGAAATTGATAGAAATTGAAAATAAAAGAAGTTCTCATGTATTTTACCATGCCTTTTGTATTCTTCCTTTGCGTCTTTGCGTCTTTGCGTGAGATATCAAAAACTGACTACTCACTGGTATGATAATTAATCTGCAAACAAACACCCATTAACAAAACCATGACAAAAAACTATCGTATCACCCTACTTCCCGGAGATGGTATTGGACCAGAAATAATGGCCGTAGCAGTGGACGTGCTAAAAGTCGTCGCTAAACGCTTTGATTTGAACTTTGATTTTCAAACCGCCCTCATCGGTGGTGCAGCGATAGATGAAACCGATGAACCTCTACCATCTGCAACATTAGAAACTTGTCGCAGCAGTGATTCAGTATTGCTCGCTGCTATCGGTGGTTATAAATGGGACACTTTACCCTCTGATAAACGTCCTGAAGCGGGTTTATTAGGATTAAGAGCAGGTTTAGAACTTTTTGCCAATTTACGACCTGCTAAAATATTACCCCAACTTATAGACGCATCCACCTTGAAACGGGAAGTAGTCGAAGGTGTAGATATTATGGTAGTGCGGGAACTCACAGGCGGGATTTACTTCGGTAAACCTAAAGGTATTTTTGCTACAGAAACCGGAGAAAGACGTGGTGTAAATACGATGGTTTACAGCGAATCGGAAATAGAGAGAATTGGTAAAGTTGCCTTTGAAACTGCCCAAAAACGCGGCGGAAAACTTTGTTCTGTGGATAAAGCCAATGTATTAGATGTATCTCAACTTTGGCGAGAGAAAATGACTAAGCTGGCTTCAGAATATCCAAATGTTGAATTATCTCATTTATATGTAGATAACGCTGCCATGCAATTAGTCCGCGCCCCCAAACAATTTGATACTATTGTTACTGGTAACTTGTTCGGTGATATTCTTTCCGATGCTGCGGCCATGTTAACTGGTAGTATTGGGATGTTACCTTCTGCTAGTTTGGGAGCTTCTGGACCTGGTGTATATGAACCCGTTCACGGTTCAGCCCCCGATATTGCGGGACAAGATAAAGCCAACCCCTTAGCACAGGTTTTAAGTGCAGCCATGATGTTACGGTATGATTTAGATCAACCAGCAGCAGCGGATTTAATAGAAAATGCAGTGTTACAAGTTTTACAACAAGGCGATCGCACAGGAGATATTATGTCCCCAGGAATGAATCTTTTAGGTTGTCGCGCAATGGGTGAAGCTTTAATCAAGATTCTGGAAACAAAATAGTTTGATTGTACTAAAAGAAAATTTTAGCGTTTTTTGCTAAAAGTTTCAGATACACTAGAAGCAAATCTATCAATAACATAACAACTAATAGTGTACGCTTCACGACAAGGACAGGGAAATTTCACCACCCCAGCAAACCAAACCCCTTTGGTAGATCCCACCGTGATCAAAGCTGCTGGGCAAATTTACTATACCTACTGTGAGGTACATCCTGAAATTGTGGGGCAAGCTTCAGGAGTAGCAATTAGTCGCGTCACTCATCGGGGTAAAGTAATTTTTACTCAGCAACCCATTCTCTTACCACAGGAATGTTTTATACCCTTACAACAAATTGAATCGTATATGTATTAGGTGATTGGTGACTGGTGACTGGTGACTGGTGACTGGTGACTGGGAAGAATAACTAATGACTAATGACAACTGACAATATGGAAACATTGATTTTCGTCCCTGCTAGTATCATTGTCTTCGCTTTGGGGGCTGCTATTGGTAGCTTTATCAATGTTGTAGTTTATCGCCTACCTGCGGGATTATCCTTACTTTGGCCGCCTTCTCGCTGTCCTAAATGCTTAAACCAATTAAAAGCTTATGATAACGTACCTGTGTTTGGTTGGTTGTGGTTAAAAGGAAGATGTCGTTATTGTCACACCAAAATTTCTCCCCGTTATCCTGTAGTAGAGGCGATAACAGGAATTATATTTTTAATAGTATTTTGGGTATTTCAATTTTCAGCCTTAACAATTGGTTATTGGGCTTTTTGCAGTTGGTTATTAGCTCTATCTCTTATAGACTGGGATACAATGATTTTACCCGGTCAACTTACCAAGTCGGGATTGGTATTGGGCTTAGTTTTTCAAATGGGTTTAGGTTTTTTAACAGAAAATAGCTGGGTGGGTGGGATCAAACAGCTAATGTTTGGAATAGGTGGTACAGTCTTGGGCTTATGGCTGTTTGATAGCATCTCAATTTTAGGTTATCTAGCCTATGGAAAACCCGTCATGGGTGCAGGTGATGGGAAACTAGCAGCGATGATGGGCGCTTGGTTAGGTTGGAAGCATCTGCTAATAGCTAGTTTTATGGCCTGTTTTTTGGGAGTATTAATAGGTGGAGGTGCAATTATGGTCTCACGCCATCAAATGGGACAAAGAATGCCTTTTGGTCCTTTCTTAGCTTTGGGGGCGGTAATTGCTGTTTTTGGTGGTGAAGCTATTTTGTCTTCTTACCTACAGTTTGTGCTACCACCATCTTGAAATATATCAGTTAAGTAGGTAGGCGTTAAAAATTGTCGTGATGACAAGGCAGGAGGTAGGAGGCAGAAGGGAACATCCCAAATTTGTAAATTTATTTTTATCTAATGTAAAAATGCTCCAAAGACCTAATATGATTGAACCTCAAAGAACGCAAAGGACACAAAGGTAAGAGATTTTCAGAGAGTTTTTGGTGTTACTGCGGTTCTTTTTTCAAAATTGGGATGCTCCCACACAGAAGGCAGGAGGGACAAGGTTTTTATCAATTTTACATTTTGTTACATACCTTGGTTTTTTCGTGCCGACTTACTTATAGCAGGAGTCAGTACGAAGGCAAGAGGCAAGAGTTTATTCTTACCAATTACTTGTTCCCAGTCACCAATCACCAATCACCTATTATCATCAAATTCAAACTTTAAAATCACTTTTCTTTAATATTAGATTTAAATGTTTTTTATTCTCATCCTCAGCAACCTACACCCTCCATGACTGTAACCACATGACTGTAACCACATGACTGTAACCAGCATTACTTCATTGGATCTTTATATTTTGGTAAGATTAACCTGTGAATTGTATTACAGTCAAACAATACTTTTGGCAGTTGGCAAATACAACTAATGTCATAAATGCTGATAGCTTACCATTGAATAATAAAAATAATGTATTGGGAGGAAGATTCATTTTCATGGAGGTTTTGTATTTTCACACCTTTGCCGATACGTTGATACAATTAAGTCCCCTGACACATTTGGAAAAAAGTTGTATTGGCAGCAGCATTTTTATTAAGCTATCAACCAAAAAATACAAAATCAAGTCGAAAATTAGTTACAAGCGTAATTTGGTGATTTAGTCAAGCTAAGAAAAATCATCAGGAGTCAGGAGTCAGGAGTCAGGAGTCAGGAGTCAGAGTGCTTATAAAATCAGGAATAGAGAGAAGCAAGATTTTAGCAAAATTATCAAAGCTGACGCTATAAGGCGTTATTATTCTGACTTCTGTAGTCTATCTTCTGAATACTTACCTCAAATCCACAATTCACAATACCCGCTCCAGCAGTGGGTGAGGTCAATCTAAAATCCCAAATCTAAAATCCCAAATCCCAATATTGATTGACCTGTTTTGAATCTCATACCTACTTAAATAAGATAAAAATGGCAAACAACGAAGAATCACGCGGTTTAAAGTCTCTATTTGATTGGTTTGCAAATCGTCGTAAATCAGGATCTCCCCATTTAGAAAAACAAGAACGGGAAATAGCCGATGGTTTATGGCACAAATGCGCGAAATGTGGTGTTTTGGCTTATGCTAAAGACTTGAAAGCTAATCAAATGGTTTGTGCAGAATGCGGTCATCATAACCGAGTCGATAGTGATGAGCGTATCCGTCAGTTAATTGATGCAAATACTTGGAAACCCATAGATGAAAATTTGCGTCCCACTGATCCTTTAGGATTCCGCGATCGCAAACCCTACAGCGATCGCATCCGGGAAACTCAAGAAAAAGTCGGTTTGATAGACGCAGTAAAAACCGGTTTAGGTCAAATTAACGGTTTACCCATCGCTTTAGGAGTCATGGACTTCCGCTTTATGGGTGGTAGCATGGGTTCTGTTGTCGGTGAAAAACTCACCCGCTTAATAGAACAAGCTACCCAACGCCGCTATCCTGTAGTTATCGTTTGTACCTCTGGTGGTGCGAGAATGCAGGAAGGAATGCTGTCCTTAATGCAAATGGCGAAAATTTCCGCTGCACTACAACGTCATCAAGATGCTCGTTTATTATACATTCCCGTCCTGACAAACCCCACCACCGGCGGCGTTACCGCTAGTTTTGCTATGTTGGGTGATATCATCATCGCCGAACCCAAAGCCACCATCGGTTTTGCTGGCAGACGAGTTATTGAACAAACCCTGCGGGAAAAACTACCCGAAGACTTCCAAACCGCTGAAGACTTACTCAAACATGGTTTTGTAGATGAAATTGTTCCCCGCACTCAGTTAAAAAATACCTTGGCACAGTTAATATCTTTACACCAACCCATGCCCACCGCACCTAACATGGTTTTGTGGGAAACCATGACATTAACTTCTACAGGGGTAGAGTAGGTGATTGGTGATTGGTGATTGGTGATTGGTGATTGGTGATTGGGTTCTTAATCTTCCCCTGCTTCCCCTCCTTCCCCTGCTTCCCCATCTCTACTGTCACCTGTCACCTGTCACCTGTTCCCTCACAAACACAAGCGGGATCAATGCTGCCAGTCTGCAAATGCTAGAAAGGGCAAATAAACCTAATAAACCGCCAAAATGGGGAGATTGGGCGATAAAACCGCCGATAGTTGTCCCTAAAGCACCAGTGACACCGGCAATAGCAGCAGCGATCGCAAAATAAATAGATTGATTTCTTAATGGTGTAACACCAATCTGCAAATTATTACTACATAAATCCACCGCCGCCCCAGTACCACCGATAAAAATATGTAATAGTGGTAGCCACAACCAAATATCTAAATTTCTGTTACCAATTCCAAACCAAAATAAAGGCGTAACTGCAACAATTATCCCCACAAATATCAAAATCAGACGATTTCCTAATTTATCTGCTAACCTACCCCACAAAACCACCATTAGCAAACTTGCCCCCGCTTGCAAACTGCTGTAAACCGTCACCCAACCCACATCTATATTTAAAGTTTCCAGCAGATAAAGATTTACAAAAGGGGCGCAAAGATTAAAAGCCAACATCCATAAACTGAAATACAGTAAAAATATCCAAAAATGGGAATTTTTATCATTTTCCTTATTGTAGGGTAGGGGTAATTCATGAATTACCCCTACTGATTCATGAATTACCTCTACTTTGTCTTTATTTTGCGTAAGTCCTATATAAGTATTTTGTAATTGGGGATTAACATCAATTTGAAAATACTGACAACCTAAACTAACTAACCCAAATAAAATCCCCACCAACAAAACCACCCCATAACCTTGAAGAGTTCCCCCAAACCAATGAGAAACAGCAAAACCCGCTAAAGGAACACATAACAAATTAGTTAAACTGGCCGCACTATTACGTATTCCAAAATATCTACCCCGCAACCTGCGAGGAACAATAATTGCTAACCAACTCATCCAAGATGCACATCCCAAACCCCCAACAAGATGACTAAAAAAGACAATTACCAGCGTTAATATCACCAACTGCTGAGAATTGATCAATCCCCAACTCTTACAGATAATACCTATTACTAACAACAGCCAAAATAGGCGAGAAATTCCATAAACCAGCGCCGAATATCGAAACCTGCTAGTAGTGCGCTCTGAAAGATAAGCACCCAAAGGTTGAATGAGATTTACTAGCATGGGAATTGAAGAAAGCATCCCAAAAATTATCGGACTAGCATCTAATTCTACCAAAAAATTACTAAGTAAAATTCCCCCAGTAGTAATAGAAAAAATGGTTGCAAAAATAGCATCATAAGTAGAAGCTTGTAAACTAGTACGAATCGCATTTTTAGGAAAACGAGAGCTAGATTGAGATTCAGAAGATGAGACGGTGTTTAATGAATCAATCTGAGGAATTTCCAGATTTAAAGATGCAGATATTTCAACTTTAACCGAGTCCATAAACTAGCGTCTAGCGGTGACGAAATGAGTAAAATTTCCGATCATGATAATTGTTTGTTATTCTATCTACCATTTCTCAACAAAAATTTAGACTGCTGAAAGATCAGTCTTGAGTTACGGGAGTATCCCAAATGTGTAAATTCATTTTTGTCTATGGAAATAATCTGCCCCAAAGCTTAATATGATTGAACCGCAAAGGGCGCAAAGGACACAAAGGTAAGAGAGTTTAAGAGATTTTTTAGTGTTGCTGCGGTCATTTTTTATTTCATTGGGATGCTCCCGGAGTTACAGCATTTATAAATGAGAAAATAAAATGAGAAAATAAAAAGTTTTATCTGTCTTATCTGTCCATGAACAAATACAAATGGTTAAAATTCTGTATATTAATTATCACAGTGGCTATCATTGTGATCAGTTGTCACCAATTACCACCCAGTAAATCAGCAGTTACTATTAAACTCAGTGGTTGGGGTGGTTCACCTGTAGAACAAAAACTTTTAAAACAAGTATTGCAAGATTTTGAAATCAAACATCCCCAAATTAAAGTTAAATATGAATTAATTTCTGATCAATATATGGATGTAATTAAAACTCGCTTCATTGGGGATGCTGCACCAGATGTATTTTATTTAGATGCTGTAGAAGCTCCATTTTTAATAAGTAAAAATGTTTTAGAACCTCTCAATAATTACATCACAGATAAATTTGATTTACAAGATTTCGATCAAAATTTATTAGAAATCTTTAAAGAGCATAACCATATTTATGGAATACCTAAAGATTATTCTACCTTAGCTTTATTTTATAACAAAAAAGCTTTTAAAAAATCAGGTTTAAATAAACCGCCAACTACTTGGGATGAATTATTAAATTACTCTCAAAAATTAACAGGTAAACTTAATAGATACGGGTTTGGAGAAAGTCCAGCAATATCACGTCATGTTTACAAAATTAAAGCTTTTGGGGGAAATTTAATTGATGAAAATGGTAATGCTACCTTTGCTAGTGAAAAAGCTTTAAAAGGTTTACAATTAGTGATAGATCAATATCGAAAATATCAAACATCAGCCTTACCATCAGATGTTGGTGCGAGTTCAGGTACAGATATGTTTGGACAAGGTAAAGTGGCAATGGTAATTGAGGGAAATTGGGCTATTCCTTATCTGCAAGAAACCTTTCCCCAATTAGATTTTGCTACCGCAGAAGTCCCCAAAATTAATAATCAAAAAGGCACAATGGTTTATACTGTTGCTTATGTCATGAATAAACAAACAAAACATAAAAAAGCAGCTTGGGAATTAATTTCTTATTTGACAGGTAAAGAAGGAATGGAAAAATGGACAGGAACGGGTTTTGCTTTACCAACTCGTAAATCTGTAGCCGAGAAATTAGGTTATAATAATGATAGTTTAAGGTCTGCATTAGTAGCAGGTCTTGATGATGCTATACCTTGGCAACTTGGGAAATATCCAGCAGTAATTGTGAATAATTTTGAGAATCAATTTTTAAGTGCTTTATTGGGCGAACAATCTTTAAAACAGGCAATGTTAAAAGCGCAGAATAATGCTAATCAGCAGATGAAAATGATGGAGTAGAAATTGGATTAAAGGGGATCTGGGTATGACGTTTTTTAAGTTTGATTTACTTAATTGAGTTATCTTTATTTTTAGGGAGTATCCCAATTTTCAAAAAATCAACTCAGCAATACCAAAAACTCTCTTAAACCCTCTTAACTTTGTGTCCTTTGCGTTCTTTGCGGTTCATTCATATTAGGACTTTGTAGCAATTCAAAGATTCCCAAAAAATCAAATTACACATTTGGGATGCTGCCTATTGTTGTTGCACTTGCAGGAAAATATCAATTATCATATAATGATTGAATTATACACATCAAATAAAACCAAATATTTATAATCCAGCGATATGACATCATCCACCCCAGAAAGTTTATCAAAATTCGTGCAATTCTGCCAACAACATATCACCGGACAGGAACGCAAAGAAGCGCAAACATTTCTTGACCGCTTTTTTCGTGCTTTTGGTCATGAAGGAGCATTAGAAGCTGGTGCGACTTACGAAGAAGCTATTAAAAAAAGTAGTAAAACTGGTAAAACCGGATTCGCTGATTTAGTTTGGAAACCCCGCGTTTTAATTGAAATGAAAAAACGGGGAGAAGACTTAAATAAACATTATTCCCAAGCATTTGATTATTGGACAAGGTTAGTACCAAATCGACCGAAATATGTAATTTTATGTAATTTCGATGAATTTTGGATTTTTGACTTTGATATTCAACTAGATACACCTGTAGATAAAATATCCCTGGAGCAACTACCAGAACGGGCTGGAGCATTGGCATTTATGGAAATAGGGCAAAAAACCCCTGTATTCCAAAATAACCAAGTAGAAGTCACAGAACGCGCCGCCAAACGCATGGGAGAATTATTATTAGAATTAGAAAAAAGAGGAATTGAAAAATTAACAGCACAGCGTTTTATTTTGCAATGTGTGTTAGCCATGTTTGCAGAAGATAGACAACTTTTACCCCGTGATATGTTCATTTCTTGTGTGCAAGATTGCATGAAAGGGGCGAGTTCTTATGATGTTTTAGGTGGTTTATTTCGGGAAATGAATCAACCAGGAATTACACCCGCAGGACGTTATCAAGGTGTAGATTATTTTAATGGTGGTTTATTTTCGGTGATTCATCCCATAGAATTAACTAGGGAAGAATTAAATTTTTTAGATGTATCAGCGCGGGAAAATTGGAGTAAAGTTCGTCCTGCTATTTTTGGGAATTTATTTGAAGGAACGGTAGATAAAAAAGAACGTCATGCAAGAGGGATTCATTATACCTCAGAAGCGGATATTATGAAAATTATCCGCCCTACAATTAGCCGTTTTTGGGAAGAGAGAATAGAAGCAGCAAATACAGTTAAGGAACTTTCTACACTGCAAATAGAATTACAAAGTTATCGAGTTTTAGATCCTGCTTGCGGTTCGGGTAATTTTCTGTATTTAGCGTATCAGGAATTAAAAAGAATTGAAATATTGTTATTAGAAAAAATCCAGCATTTGAGTAAATCAAAAGATAAACAAATGCAGATGGGTTTGGTGACACCTTTACAATTTTATGGGATGGATACAAATCCTTTTGCGGTGGAGTTAGCGCGGGTGACTTTGATGATAGCGCGGAAAATTGCCATTGATAATTTACAGTTAACTGAACCTGCGTTACCTTTGGATAGTTTAGATAATAATATTGTTTGTCAAGATGCTTTATTTAATGAATGGGTAAAAGCAGATGCAATTATAGGAAATCCGCCTTTTTTGGGTGGTAAACATATTAGAATTTCATTAAATGATGAATATGTAGACAGAATTTTTCAAACTTTCCCAAATGTGAAAGATTCAGTTGATTTTTGTGCTTATTGGTTTAGATTAGCTCATGATAAAATTAATGAAAATGGTAGAGTTGGGTTAGTTGCGACTAATTCTATTAGTCAAGGTAAAAGCAGAATTGCGGCTTTAGATTATATTACTCAAAATGGCGGTTATATACATGAAGCTGTTTCTACACAACCTTGGTCTGGTGCTGCAAAAGTTCATGTTAGTATTGTGAATTGGTGTAAGCAACAACCAGAAAAGTATTATTTAGATGATCAGATAGTATCACAAATCAATTCTTCTTTGAAATCTAGTATTGATGTTTCTCAAGCTGTGCGGTTACAAGCAAATCTTAATAAATGTTTTCAGGGTGTAATTCCTGTTGGTGAAGGTTTTATAGTTACTGAACAACAAGTACAGGAATGGATTAAAAAAGATGCTAAAAATCAAGAGGTTTTAAAATTATTTTCAATGGGTGCAAATTTAGCAAAAAATCCTCATGGTAAACCTGAAAGATGGATTATTGATTTTAGTAATATGCCTATTGAGGATGCTAGTGATTATAAATTACCCTTTGAATATATTAAACAAAATGTTAAACCACAAAGAGATAATAACAGAGATGCAAAAGCAAGAAATTATTGGTGGAGATACTTGCGTCATCGCCCAGAAATGAGAAATTCTATTTCATCTTTATCATTATATTTTACAGTTCCTAGAGTTTCTAAGTGGGCTATATTTATTCCAGTACCCTTAAATTGGCTACCTGGTGATAAATCAGTTGTAGTTGCATCAGATGATTTTTATATATTTGGTATTCTCACATCTAATGTACATCGTGAATGGATGCACGCTCAAAAATCAACATTAAAAGCAGATATAGCATATACTCATAACACCTGTTTTGAAACCTTTCCATTTCCACAAACAGCAGATATAAAAATAGTAGAAAAAATCCGCACTAAAGCCGAAGAACTCCATCAATATCGCACCCAACAAATGGAAACAAAACAATGGGGAATCACCACACTATATAATAAATTCTTCAACGAACCAAGCAGCCAACTTTATAAACTACATCAACAACTAGACAACCTGGTAATGGCAGCTTATAAAATTCAACCAGAAGAAGACATATTAGAAACACTGCTAACATTGAATTTAGAACTAGCAGAAAAAGAAAAACAGGGAATAGAAATAATAGGACCTTGGCCACCAAAATAAAATCTTCCTTCTTCCCTTCTTCCCTTCTTCCCTTCTTCCCTTCTTTCCTTCTTCGTGTCCTTCGTGTCTACCCTGCGGGAACAGCTTCGCTGAACGTGGTTCATTAGTAACAGGACTTATGCAAAAGGGAACAAAAGTAGGGGTAATTCATGAATTACCCCTACGCAAGAATAAGGCTTTCAGTCACATCTTACGTAAGTCCTAAATAAAAAAATCTCTGGATAGAAGATTTACCATGAAAATATATATAATCTATTTATATGTTGCAAATCAACAGACAAACCCGCAACCAACCCAAGAAGATTAACGAAAACCTAGCAGGTTATCTTTTCATGCTACCTGCTATTTTCATATTACTTACTTTTGTTATCCTCCCCATCCTCTACGCTGTCTTTCTTTCCCTCAACAAAGTACAACTTTTAGGCGGTATTGAATATCAATTTATTGGTTTGAGAAATTTCACCCATTTGGTAGAAGACGAACAATTAAAAATTGCTCTCAAAAATACAGTCGAATATGTAGCAATTGTTGTCCCTTGTCAAACAATTTTAGCTTTAATTCTCGCAGTTACTTTAAATTCTGGTATTCGTGGTAAAAACTGGTGGCGAATCCTCTATTTTTTGCCCACAGTTACATCATCAGCGGTGTTAACACTCATCTTTATGTGGATTTATAATACCGATGGTTTACTAAATGATTTTCTGGCATTTTTTGGATTACCTACTTATAATTGGTTAGGAGATCCCAAAGTGGCGTTAAAAGGCATTATGATCATGAATATTTGGTCAACTGCGCCCTTTTATATGGTGATTTATTTAGCAGCTTTACAGGATATTCCTCAAACGCTTTATGAAGCAGCAGATTTAGATGGTGCAAATGGATGGGATCAGTTTATTAATATTACTATTCCTTTATTGCAACCTGTGACTTTGTTTGTGGTAGCTGTAGGCATAATTGGCACTTTTCAATTATTTGATCAATCTTATATTTTTTCCGGTGGCACTGGTGGACCCAATAATGCTACTTTGACGGTGGTATTATTAATTTATCAAGCTGTATTTAGAAATTTACAATTGGGATATGCTGCTGCTGTGGCTTTTTTACTTGCAACTTTAATCGTTTCTGTAACGGTGATCCAAAGGCGAATATTTGGAGGTGAAAAAATGTGAATCAAGTTGTGAATCAAGTTTCTCGTTTTTCTTGGTTGAATTTCCTGTTATATCTGTTGTTAATAATTTATGGTTTTATCACCATTATTCCCTTTCTTTGGGCGCTTTCTGCATCCTTTAAACCTCTTTCAGAAATTATTAGCGGTGAGCTAAATTTTATTCCTCACAATTTTACTTTTAAGAACTATCAGCAAATTTTTCTCCAAGAACCACTATTTTGGCGGTGGTTATTTAACAGTGTAATAATTGCTGTTAGCGTTACGTTTTTAAATTTAATTTTAAATTCAATGGCTGGTTATGCTTTAGCTAGATTGACATTTGCTGGTAAACGCTTTTGGTTATTCTTAATAATCGCAGTTTTAGCAGTACCCACACAAATTACTCTCATTCCCACATTTTTGATTTTAAAAGCATTGGGTTGGCTTAATTCTTATCAAGGTATGATTGTACCGACTATGGTAAATGCTACCTTCATTTTTATGATGCGGCAGTTTTTTGTTAATTTTCCTAAAGAATTAGAAGAAGCAGCCCAACTAGATGGTTTAAGCACTTGGGAGATTTTCCGAGATATTGTTTTACCCCTAGCAAAACCAGCACTAGCAGCACAGGCGGTTTTTGTGTTTATGGGTAGTTGGAATAATTTTATACTACCTCTGGTAATTTTATTTGACCCGGAAATGTTTACCTTACCTCTGGGTTTGAATAGCTTTAAAGGTCAATATATCAGCTATTGGAATTATATTATGGCTGCTTCTATGGTGTTTACTTTACCAGCTTTAGGAATTTATGCTTTTTTCAATCGCTACTTTATTCAAGGTGTGACTTTTACCGGTGGCAAAGGTTAACTTTGCAAATTGTAAATTTTTAGATAAAGATTTGTATCAATTGTGAGCATCTGTCAGCATCTTTCCTATTTCTAATTCCCTGGGATTAACAAACTCAGGATCAGCACCTAATGGTAAACTGATTCATGCTGATGTTAATGATAGCGAGAATATTTTACCAAAATCATCCTGATAGCTTTTAGCCACAGGATCAGGGGTGTTGTAGTTCTCCCCGTCGGGGTGATACCCGGCAAACTTTTAGCATCAGATAGCATCAGATCAATATCTGTGCTTTTTGAAACTATTGGTGTCTTAGCTGTGTTGAGCATTACAAACTTGAAGGGGAAATATGTTTAAAAGACTGATAAGCGTTGTTGTTGCTGCTGTTGTATTGAGTTTTCAATTATTCATCGGTAGTGCAACAGCTTTGGAACTAGATCAAGCTACCAGAACTGTCAAATTGAACGAACAGGGTGATACTGTTGTCATTAGCATACCGCAACTGGCAATAGGTAAAAAATTATTTAATGACACCTGCGCTCAATGTCATGCTGGTGGTGTAACCAAGACTAATCAAAACGTAGGATTAGAACCAGAAGCTTTAGCTCTAGCTACACCCAGACGTGACAATATTGAAGGGCTGGTTGACTACATGAAGAATCCTACCACCTACGATGGTGAAATCGAGATTTCTGAAATTCATCCTAGTATCAAGAGCGCCGATATCTTTACAGAAATGAGAAACTTGACAGACGATGATTTGACAGCGATCGCCGGTCATATTCTCATCCAGCCAAAAATCGTTGGTATTAGATGGGGTGGTGGTAAGATCCATTACTAAACATCTGCTCATTGGCCTTCTTACTTTCTAAAAGTATGGGCAATTTTGCCCTTACTGTAGAAAAATCTCACTTCCTAGTCCTGATACCTGAGTGCATTCAAGCATTACTGTTATCTTGGTTGACTTATACCTACTGCTTATACTTGACTTTGCTCTCTGGCAGCAGGATTGGGAACTTTGTATTTTAAGCTGCATTTTCCTATTAATAACCGCTAATTATTAAAAAAAAAAATTTTATCTATGACAGGTTGTCATATTTGGTGTTAAATGTAGTTAACATAAGAAAAGAAAAATAAAACTATATCTCAGGAGAGAGCCATGAAATTAATAGCAGCAAGTTGGAGACGCTTGACTTTAGCTGTTTTAACTGTACTGTTAGTTGTTAGCAGCTTTGCTGTTTTCACTCCCACCGCATCTGCTGAAACCTACACCGTCAAATTGGGTAGTGACAAAGGATTGTTGCAATTTGAGCCTAAGCAGTTAACTGTTAAACCTGGTGACACAATTGTGTGGTTTAACAACAAAGTTCCTCCCCACAACGTTGTCTTTGATCCTATAAAAAATCCTGCTAAGGATAAAGATTTAGCTGCATCTTTGTCTCACAAAAAATTAGCACTCAATCCTGGGCAAAAAATGGAAACAGTTATCCCCGCAGATGCACCAACTGGTGATTACACTTTCTACTGCGAACCTCACCGTGGTGCGGGTATGGTTGGTAAACTAACTGTTGCCAGCTAACAATCTCGCTCATTTAACACCAGATGATTTTTTTGCTCATCAGGTGGTACAAACTAATGAATAGGAGCGGTAACGAGTTTGATCCCTGGGAAAGAATAAAGGGATGAGCTAGTTACCGCTAATTTTAGTTTGTAAGATAAATTTTATTTGATAAATGCCGTATTATAATATACAAGTTATTCCATCACTGAAGATGCCACAATCTCTTGGATTTATTAGTGATATCAATCCAAAATCCAAAATCCAAAATCTAAAATCTAAAATCAGAGATGTGCTTGTTACGAGGAAAATCTCTTGAGAATACCTTTATTAATTTTACTGTTGGCGATCGCCCTGTTGTTTAACTTCCAATTCATTGATCCCGCCTTAGCCGCAGAAGCATCTACAGGCAGCGCCATTTTTAGTAATCACTGTGCTTCGTGCCATATAGGAGGCGCTAATATCCTAGTTGAACATAAAACTTTACAAAAATCAGCACTATCAAAATATTTAGAAAATTATGATACCGAACCTATTCAAACCATTATCCATCAAATTCAGAACGGTAAAAGTGCCATGCCCGCCTTCAAGAGCAAATTAAGCGAGCAGGAAATTCTGGAAGTGGCCGCTTATGTTTTCCAGAAAGCGGAAACAGGCTGGTAGTATCATATTTTTTTGAACACTTGTTATGAAGAAAGCAGGGAGCAGGGAGCAAGAGTAAAAATTAATTCTTGATTCTGACTCCTAACTCCTGACTCCTGTAGGGGCGTTCGCGAAGCGTGCTGGAAGCATCAGCATTCGGGCGATAAATTATCAATTTTGATCACAATTTTCTTGCACGGGCGAAGCATCCGGGCAATAAATTATCAATTTTGATCACAATTGTCTTGCACGGGCGAAGCATCCGGGCAATAAATTATCAATTTTGATCACAATTGTCTTGTACGGGCGAAGCATTCGGGCGATAAATTATCAATTTTGATCACAATTGTCTTGCACGGGCGAAGCATCCGGGCAATAAATTATCAATTTTAATCACAATTTTCTTGTACGGGCGAAGCATTCGGGCGATAAA
>NZ_JAQMTI010000320.1:0-10690 GCF_028329225.1 Sphaerospermopsis kisseleviana CS-549
CTGATCGAGGCTATACTAGTAAGCAAATTCCCCCAAATCAGTCCAGAGGAAATATTGAAGATGTTAGACCTGAAAACAGCAGATATTACCCAGACAAGATTCTATCGGGATGTGTTTCAACTAGGAGCTAAGGAGGGTAGACAAGAAGGTAAAGCCGAAGGTAAAGCCGAAGGTAAAGCCGAAGGTAAACAGGAAGGTGAAGCCCAGCTAATTATCCGTCAGGTTAATCGTCGCTGTGGAATATTGTCACCCAACCAAGAAGCTCAAATCCGTTCCTTAGACCTCAATCAACTGGAGTCACTAGGGGAAGCCCTCCTAGATTTTACTACCATTGCTGACCTAGAAGCTTGGTTAAATGGTACACATCAGGAAAAATAGGAATATACTACCAAATATAGCTGATGCGATCGCCTTTAAAACTACCCTGGGGGCGATCAATACTGTTATACAAAGAATTTTGATAAATACCACAAATTACTGGAGTTTGCAGGATGTTGTAGGGGCGAAGCTTATGGGCGATAATTTAAGGGAAAAATCAGACATCTAGATATCCCATAAGCTTCGCCCAGCCCCATAAATATCTTAAGTAAAGGTGAGATAACCGGATATCTGGGGAAAATTATCTCAGATCAAAAATTTGCCTCTAACATAGGCATATAGCTGAAATCTTATCCACGGATATGGTCAAACCTCTGCGCTTATTAACCCTAGCTGGTTGCTTGGGAATGTTTACTATAGCCACTGCTATCCCCCTGCGTCTAGCCATAGCACGTCAACAAAATCCCCAACCCCAAGCCATTTTGATGCTCAGTGGGGAAGACAGCAGAGCCAAATTCACCCGAGAAATGGCTCAAAAATTCCCAGATCTTCCCATTTGGGTTTCCGTGGGCGAACCGGAAATCCGCCGCATCTTAGGTGACCTTCACAGCCAAAAGCTACAGGGAGCAGATCGCATCCAGTACGACAACCGCGCCACAGATACAGTAACTAATTTTACCACAATGGTTGCACCTTTGCAACAAAATAATATTCGCCACGTCTATCTCGTCACCTCAGACTACCATATGCCCCGCTCCCAGGCGATCGCCACTATTGTCTTTGGTAGTCAGGGAATCGCCTTTACTCCCGTCCCCGTCCCCTCCCAAAACTCTCAGCCAGAAGCTCGAACACGTATTGCTAGGGACATAGGGCGCTCAGTGGTTTGGCTAGTTACCGGGCGCACCGGAGCCAGTTTCAATCCCCGCTTGCAATCGGCGACAGGAAATAGCAGATCATAAATTTGTCAATTTACTAAGTCAATTTACTAAGTCAATTTACTAAGTCAATTTACTAAGTCAATTTACTAAAAATATACCCCAAATAACCCCGACTTTTGGTAATGTACAAGTGTTCCGAAAAGTCGGGGATTTCATTAGATATCTCCACAATAGAATGTATTAATTTGTCATAAGTTGTAGGGGCGAAGCTTATGGGCGTTAATTTAACGGAAAAATCAGACATCTAGATATCCCATAAGCTTCGCCCTGCCCCCATAAATAGGTTCCATAATTTCTTTTCTGGGGATGTCTATTAGACATCTGGTGGTAATTAAATGTGCATAACCTGAAACCCATTCTAGAGACGTTCTATAAAACGTCTCTACATTAGACCTGTCCGAAAAAGATGTAGGGACAATTCATAAATTATCCCTACCAAGGGTTTCAGGTTACGCATATTTAATTTTCGGAGATGTCTATTATTAATGCTTAGTTTGTGACAAATTTAATTTTAAACTGTTTGATCACACTTTCCCATCCATAACTATGCGAATAACATATTTTCTGCTTAGTCTTTTGAAAAAAACTGTTTTTATCAAAAATATTACCCATTTTCTCCAAACTTCATCAAGAACAAAAAAGCATCTGATTCTGTATTTAACTGACTCTCTACTATTTTTATTGGCAATTTATATTGCATTTTCCATAGATTCCCACAGTTTATTTCCTTTGGATATACTGGGTAAATATCTCCCTTCTATTATTCCGCTGATTCCCGGAAAAATCCTGTTATTTTCCCTACTGGGAATGTACAAAAATGTACTAAAATACAGTGAATTTGCCTTTTTATACACAGCCTTCAAATCAGTTATTTTGGGACAAGGAGGATTGATCATCCTGGATTTGGTTTTCCGGGTCAATTTCCTACCTATTTCTGTTCAGATAGTAGATACTTTAATCACACTAATTTTAATAGTCACAGTCAGACTCATAGGCCGATGGCTGTTATATGGTTTGAGTTCCCCCCTGAGATTAAAACTCCCATCTCAACCCATTAGTAGTGTAGCAGATAGCAAGCAACTCCTGCAACCAGTAATTATCTATGGAGCCGGACAAGCTGGATTTCAACTATCCCAAGCACTTGTTCTGGATAACAACTTTGAGATTATAGCCTTTGTGGACGACAATTCACAACTATGGAAACATACGATTAATGGCATTCAGGTTTATAGCCCTGAGAAGTTGGAATATCTCATTAATAAGTACCAGGTACAGCTAGTACTCTTAGCAATTCCATCAGCAACGCCCACAAGAAAGCAAGAAATTGTTGCGGAACTTAAAGCTCTAGATATAGAAGTGAAAACAGTACCCACTCTAGCAGAAATCATATCAGGTAAAGTCTCCATTGCTCAACTCCGGGAAATCAATATAGGCGATATTTTAGGACGAGAAGAAGTTCTCCCAGATCCCAGGTTACTGCAAGTCAACATCACAAATAAATCTGTTTTAGTCACAGGAGCGGGTGGTTCTATTGGTTCAGAACTCTGTCGTCAAATTGCTCAACAACAACCCCGCCACCTAGTTCTATATGAATTAAATGAATTTGCACTATATAACATTGAAATAGAGTTACGAGAAACCTACCCTAACTTGTCTTGTTCTGCTTGTTTAGGCTCAGTAACTGATGCCCAACGCCTGAAACAGGTAATTACAGAATATAATATTGATACTTTATATCATGCTGCGGCTTACAAGCACGTTCCTTTAGTAGAAATGAACCCTGCCCAAGGGGTGATTAACAATATTTACGGTACACTAGTAGCTACGCGCACGGCCAATGAGTGTAAAGTTGAGACTTTTGTCTTAATTTCCACCGATAAGGCTGTACGACCCACCAGTGTGATGGGAACAACCAAACGAGTGGCTGAGTTGATTTTGCAAGCTTTATCAAAACAGCCGGATACCTACACCCGTTTGCTCATGGTCAGGTTTGGTAATGTGTTAAATAGCACGGGTTCAGTAGTACCCCGATTTCAACAACAGATTTTACAGCGACAACCGATTACTATTACCCATCCCGAAATTACTCGCTATTTTATGTCCATTCCCGAAGCAGCTCGCCTGGTCATTCAAGCTGGCGCTCTCGGTGAGGGGGGAGAGGTTTTCCTCTTGGATATGGGGAAACCGGTAAAAATTTACGATCTGGCGGTGCAAATGGTAGAACTCAGTGGTCTAGTTTTAGGGAAGGACATTGAGATTAAAATCACAGGTTTGCGTCCAGGAGAGAAGCTCTATGAAGAGCTGTTGATTGAAGAAAAGAATGTTAAAAAAACTATACATCCGAAAATTTACTCCGCCCAGGAAGCAATGATACCTTGGACAAAGCTAGAGCCATATCTGTATCAGCTTTTCTTAGCAGCCCAAGAAGAAGACAAAGATACTCTCTTATCTCTGCTCAAGGTCCTGGTTCCTGAATATTACTCTCCACAGTTATCATCCCAACTGCTGAGTAAATCTGCTGAGTAAATCTGCTTGACACTCCCCATGGGGACTTCCAGAAGCTTGTAGAGACGTTGTATGCAACCTCTCTACAACCATTAATTACCGGAGATGTTGATTAGACATCTGGTGAAAATGAATGTAGGTACAATTCATGTAGGGACAATTCATGAATTGTCCCTAGAACGTCGATTCAGTAATGCTAGGTAATTTGTTTTTACCTTGTAGGGGCGAAGCATTCGGGTGATAACCTATCGCTGAAACCAATTCATATTCCGTCCGAATGCTATACGCCCTTACGATTAATGAATCGGTGTTCTAGAAAGGGTTTCAAATTACCCACATTCAATTACCGGAGAGATACAGCACATTCCATCTACATGAGGTACAATATGAACAGGCAAGACTTGTACTGAGCTTGTCGAAGTATGCCTGTGCTACAAGGGTTTTATCATTAATATCTGTACCTCATCATAACGAAAAATGCTGTATAATGAAACACAGGAGGTAATGAATCATGTATCAAAGTGAAGCACCCCCGCAAAAAAACCTGCCCACCATGTATGATTTACCCAGTGAGGGTGACAATGAGGAAGAATTAGAGTCCACCATTCATCCCCGTCCACCCTGGGAAACTTTGCCGACGATGTATGATTTACCTAGTGAAAATCCAGAGGAACCAGGGTTGCCAGACGAATTTCATGACTTTCAACCACAATTATTACGGGAAACCTGCCAATCTCCTGTTTATCCCCAGGAAGAAATGTTCATTGGTACGGATTTAAACTTATATTATGATGTGCGCCATTTTGCATGGTATAAAAGACCAGATTGGTTTTTAGTGTTAGGTGTACCCGCTTCAGAAAAACAAGAGGATATGCGCTGGAGTTATGTCATTTGGCAAGAAGGACTAGCGCCATTTTTAATCGTAGAATTATTATCACCAGGTACAGAAGCAGAAGATTTAGGACAAACATCAAGAAGCGCGAATAAACCACCGACAAAATGGCAAGCTTATGAACAGTATTTGCGATCGCCCTACTATGTTATTTTCGATAGATATGAAAATCGCCTCCGAGTATTTCAACTCATGGGCATAAAATATCAAGCAGTGGAACTGGTAGAACCAAAATTCTGGTTTCCTGAATTGCAATTAGGAGTAGGGGTTTGGTCAGGAAAATATCAAGGTACAGAAGGTTTGTGGCTACGTTGGTATAATGAGGATGGTGATTGGATTCCTACTTTTGCTGAAAGCGCACAACAGGAAAAACAACGAGCAGAACAAGAAAAACAACGAGCAGAACAAGAAAAACAACGAGCAGACAAACTAGCGGAAAAACTGCGAGCTTTGGGAGTGAATTTAGATGAAATTTAAAGGAATTTAAACAAGCAAGCCAGGTAATAATTTTCTTGGCTAATAGCCTAGTTCAGTTTTAATGTTCATGTAGATGGAATGTGCTGTATATGAACAACATTTATACAGAAAACAGCAATCAAACTCTAGAACAAAGAAAACAAGAAGCATTACAAACAGCCGCAAAATGTCAGCAAATTCTCCTAGAACAGGGAGCAAAAGAAGTAATATTATTTGGTTCTTTATCAGGAGAAAGCCCTTGGCATTGGCAATCTGATTTAGATTTAGCAGTGACAGGAATGTCGGAAAAGCAACAATGGGAGGCATATTCTCTTCTAGAAACAATCGCACCTAATTGGTTAAAAATAGATTTGGTAGCATTAGAAGAACTACCAGATTTTGTCCGTTCTCGGATTCTCAAAGAAAAACTCATGCCAACTAATAAATATTTAGCCTTAAAAACTCGCATTGAAGACGAGATGATGGCTTTAGAGCAGAATTTTCAAGCTTTAAAGCAATTAATTGCTCAAGCAGAAAGTATTCCAGAAATTGCCCTCACTCCTGCGTTATCTAGCTATATTTGTGATTTTTACACAGCCTGTGAGCGAATTAGTGAAAGAATTGCTGTTACTTTAGATGAGGGAATGCCAAAAGCCGAAAATTGGCATGAACAACTATTGTTACAAATGGCAGAAATTGGTGGGGAAAATCGTCCTCCTGTCTGGCAAGGTTCACTATTATTACAATTAAATGATTATCGGAAATTTAGACATTTAGCACGTCATAATTATAATTTGCAATTGCGAAAAGAAAGAGTATTAGAATTAGCCCAACAAACAGAAATAATTATCGTCAAAATCCAAGAGGCGATCGCACTTTTTAATCAATGGTTAGAATCTCAAGCAAAATAAATAAATATAGCATTTACCAAGCTAGTGAGGTACAGAGTTTTTTATCTTAGGAAATTGGGAATTGCGAATTGGGAATTGGGAACAGTAAATAAATTAGGGTGTACCTCATGAGACTGGGAAACGCTATAAATAAATAAATAAATAAATAATAAATCAATAATTAGGGCTTGCTGAATAAGGGTTTTATCATTAATATCTTTAATATCTTTACCTCATCATAACTAAAAATGCTGTATAATGAAACACAGAATGAATTTAACCAAGTATTAAGTGTTAAATGGTCATATCTAGTCTAGGAGAGCCATAAAATTTAGCTGAATAAAAGCTTAGAATGCTACAAAAATACAAAAAAATACTTAACCCAAAAGATCATTTGATATAACAATCCATGAACAATCATAATTCTAGCATAAACTCAACCTTGAATGAAAATGGCAGAGTCATTATTGCACCTCAAACCTTGCCTCCTCAGAATTTTCCCTCATTTGAAACCGAGGAAGATGATATAGACTTAAAAGACTTTTTTTCTTTTATCAAGAGACGAGCATTGGTTATCATCAGCGTTGTCTCTGTAGTGATGTCTACTGTTATTTACCTCACACTTAAAGCAGAAAATATTTATGAAGGTAATTTTCAGCTTTTAGTTGAGCCTGTGAATAGTGATAGTAATTTATTAGGACAAGTACCTCTGCCAGAGTCTATTGTGATGAATAACTCTACCCTAGATTACGAAAGCCAAATTGAGGTGCTTATAAGCCAGGAACTGATGAAAGAAGTTCTGCCAAAGATACAATCTTCCTATCCTGATCTCACCTATGATTTACTAATGAAAAATTTAAAGGTTAGTCGTCTAGGTAAAACCAAAATTATAAAAATAAGCTATCGACATCAAGAACCTCAAAAAATTGACTTAGTATTAAAGACACTATCCGATTTCTATTTGAAATACAGCTTAGAAAAACGCAAAACCAAACTAACTCAGGGATTGCAATTTGTAGATCAACAACTACCTGCCATCAGAAATAGGGTAGGTCAATTGCAGAAACAACTACAAATATTCAGACAAAGGTATGATTTTATTGATCCAGAACATCAGTCCGATCATGTGGCAGAACAACTGCAAAAATTAGCAGAAGAAAGACTAGAAATTGAGCAAAACTTAGCCGCAGCCAGAGCTACTTATGTTAGCTTATCAACCCCAGAAGGACAACAAGCAACATTAAATACAGCCCCTATATATAGTCAATTAATCACTCAATTACGTCAATTAGAAGCCCAGTTATCTGGAGAATTAGTACGGTTTCAACCAGATAGCCCGTCTATAAAAGTATTAGAAGAGAAAAAGCAGAATCTTTTGCCTCTGATAGAAGATGAATAAAGGCGGTATGTAGGATTAAAATTAGCTGAAGCAACCAGTGTGCTTCAGAACCTAGAGGTACAAAGCCAGGAACTAGCCAGAGTAGAGCAGCAAACCAAGCAAAGATTTAAGCAACTACCCATCTTAGCCAGACAATACACCGAAATTCAGCGGAACTTGCAAATAGCCAATGATAGCCTAAATCGGTTTTTAGAAGCCCGTGAAAACCTTGTAATTCAAGTAGCACAAACAGAACTACCTTGGGAATTAACACAAGCAGCAAATCAAAAAGAAGATCCTGTTTTGCCAAATATACCTCTAAATTTGATTGTGGGATTATTTGGCAGTTTAGCAACAGGTGTGGGTATTGCCTTCCTACTGGAAAAACTCGACAATACCTTTCATGATATCGACAGCCTGAAGGAGAAAATCAAACTACCTTTATTGGGAACTCTTCCCATAGACAAAAGCATCAAAGATTACCAATCTGCTTACAATAATCGCTCCACTTCCAAATCTGAATCAGGAAAATTTCCTCAAGTTGATTCTTGGTTGTCTAAACTTTTCTACCAGAGGAGCAAGAAAAGTTATTGTGGCTATTATGGACAAGGTTTATTTTGGGAATCTTTACAGGTTCTTTACTCTAATATTCAGTTGCTCAATTCTGATCAACCGATTAGATCTTTAACTATTTCTTCCACGATGCCTGGAGATGGAAAGACTACGGTTGCATTCCATCTAGCTCAAACAGCAGCAGCCTTGGGCAAAAGAGTATTGCTGGTGGATGGTGATTTGCGCCGCCCTCAGATTCACAGCATATCGGGATTAAAAAATTTATTTGGTTTAACCAATGTCCTCACATCAAATATACCAGTTGAGCAGGTGATGCAACAGTTACCTGATATGAGTTTGTTATCAGTGATTACCGTTGGCGATAAACCACCAGATCCTGTAAGATTGCTTTCATCGGATAAAATGAAGCAAGTGATGGAATATTTGCACGAAAATTTTGATTTAGTGATTTATGATGCTCCTCCCATGCTGGAAATAGTTGATGCCAGACTGATAGCTCCACAAACGGATGGTACGCTGCTGGTGGTGAGAATGGACAAAACCGACAAATCAGCAGTGATGCAACTTCAGGACAGTCTGAAACTCTTTCCTATCAATGTCTTAGGTGTGGTTGCTAACGGTGAAAATAATCAGCTTCATAATTATTACAGTGACTACTACTATAATACTGGTATAGAAGCTAGAAAATCTTAAAGGAGGCAGGAGGCTTTCTTAGTGGGGGATTTAAACCCACCTCTAATCGTAGACCGCCCTTGCGGGTTCGCCAGTCACCTACAGAAGGAAACCTTCTTGCAGTGCTGGCTGGCTCACCAAATCACCAGATTATGGCGGGGGACTTAAAACCAAATGGGCGAGTCAAAAAGGCTTTATTCTTAATTCAAAAATTTTCCTTCTGCCTCCTGCCCTCTGCCTTCTGCCTCGCCCGATAGCGCAGCGTGGCGTTAGCCATAGGCCAGTTAATCTTATTTGTGAATTTTTTATACCTTGTCCGCTAAGTCTTGTCACTACAACAATGTAATATAACTCCGATTATAATCGCAATAACAAAATAGAGACAAATACAAGTGTCTAATATCACCATTCAAAACTTTTTAGGGGTTGCTGAATAAACTCAAAACCTTGATGAATAAAGAGTTTGAGGCTCATAAAAAAGACGGTAGGTGCTTTCGTTATAGCGTCTTGAGTCTGAAAAACCTTGCACTTTTCTGGGCGGACAGAAATTAAAAAATGTCTTTAATTCTCCTCCTGACTCCTGTACGGGCGAAGTAGGGGCGAAGCATTCGGAAAATAACCTGTGATAAAAATTGATAATTTATCGCCCGAATGCTTCGCCCTTACAGGAAAATAGCCTTTTCATAAAATTGATAATTGGTCGTCCGAATGCTTCGCCCTTACAGGAAAATAGCCTTTTCATAAAATTGATAATTGGTCGTCCGAATGCTTCGCCCCTACGACTCCTGACTCCTAGCCCTAACGAAAAGACTTTTTCAGCAAACCCTTTTTAAACACCCTCTAAAGTGTAGAAGCTCAAAAATTTTGGATTTGGGGGTTACGATTTTTCCCATACCAAATTTTTTCATCTAAAATCTCAAATCTCAAATTCCCGGTAAAGCAAAGCATCAGTTATCCTGCTCAAACCTATTAGAACAAAAAATCTGGGGATCGCTTGCAGAATTGTTCACAATTTGTTACAAAAGTACAAAGAACTTCTAGAGACCCAAAACCTAATGTTAGGCGGACTTACTGGTTTAACAGATCCCAAAGGCACAGATTGGGGAGAGCGAATGCTCAACACAGTCGCCAGCCAAACGATTCGCCACCTGTTTACCCAGAGCGAGTCAGTAGAAGTCTTTGTGCGCTGCTATCCCTCCAGCAAACTGTTGCAAGGCAGCATTGATAGCTTTAAAATGAGCGGTCGTGGCCTAGTAATTCGGAGAGACTTCGCTGTTGAAGAAATGTCTTTTGAAACCGATGCGGTTGCCATTGACTTTAGTTCGGTTTTGAGCGGCAAACTCAACCTTAAACAACCCACCCAAGCAGTAGCGCAAGTAATATTATCAGAAGCAGGTATTAATCAAGCTTTCCAAGCAGAATTGGTGAAAAAGCGACTTCTCAACCTTTCTGAATCAGCTTTAACAGCAATTTCAGGTGGTGAACCAGTTTCCTTTACCGACGTTCAAATACAGTTATTGCCGGGAAATCGCTTACATCTTCTAGCTAAAGCTGACTTAAATAACGGTGAAGTCATACCCCTGAGTATGACTTTAAGTATAGGTATTGAAAGACGGCGACGAGTTTCTTTTAAAGATCCAAAAATTGAACTAGAACAAGTACCAGAAGCACAACGGGAAACCTCCCAAACTTTAAGCATGGCACTGGTAGAAATTTTAGATAATATGGTCGATTTAGACCGTTTTGACCTGGATGGTGTAAAAATGCGACTTAATCGTTTAGAAACCGAAGGTCAAAGATTGATTTTTAGTGGATATGCAGAAATAGAACGAATTCCTAAAAGTGGTTAATGGGGATTGGGGGAGAGGTGATAGTTGATAGTTGATAGTTGATTGGGTTATTACAGCAGTTTTCATGTCTTTAGACCACAGTAAGGGCGAAGCATTCGGACAATTAATTATCGGTTTTTACCTAAGACTATCATCCGAATGCTGATGCTTCCAGCACGCTTCGCGAACGCCCCTACATTGTTGACGCGAAACCTAAATCAAAATGTGGTTTATTTACC
>NZ_JAQMTI010000321.1:0-41836 GCF_028329225.1 Sphaerospermopsis kisseleviana CS-549
ATCCAGGATTATAGGATTTTCAGGATGTTGTTGTTTATTTGAAGTGGGGATTGGATGATTTTTTTGTCAGAATCAGGATATCCAGGATTATAGGATTTTCAGGATGTTGTTGTTTATTTGAAGTGGGGATTTGATGATTTTTTTGTCAGAATCAGGATATCCAGGATTACAGGATTTTCAGGATGTTGTTGTTTTATTTTCTATGAGAATTAAAGACTTTGGGATGATTGATAAGATAAATTATCTGTTAAATTATGAAATTATCTGCTGTTACTTCTTGACTGTTAGTGTAACTGTATTTTATCATCTTTCAATATTTACAGACAATTCATCAATTACCATCCTGAAAATCCTCAAATCCTGGACATCCTGATTCTGACAATGAAAATTTCAACACCCCACCAATAACCTACAAATAACAATCCTGTAAATCCTCAAATCCTGGACATCCTGATTCAGACAATGAAAATTTCCACATCCCACAAATAACCTACAAATAACAATCCTGAAAATCCTCAAATCCTGGACATCCTGATTCTGACAATTTAAAATTTCAGCATCCCATGAATAATCTATAAATAACAATCCTGTATATCCTAAAATCCTGGACATCCTGATTCAGACAATGAAAATTTCAACATCCCACCAATAACCTACAAATTACCAACTAACCATACAAACTGTAGGTTGGGTAGAACGCAGTGAAACCCAACGATTTAATCATCATATTTGGGTAAAGTAAAAATTTATAAGATAATTTATAATATTATATTGTAATTAGATGTAAGATTTGCTATAATATTAAAATTATTTAGTTAAGTGAAAATCAATGATTTCAGAACAAGAATTATTAACAAAATGGCGATCATTACCCCAGGATAAACAAGAAGAAGTTTTAAAATTTGTGGAATTTATGCAATTGAAAACCACAGTCAAAAAACCGCCTTTAGGGGAACGTTTACGAGAAATTCGCTCTAGAATTGTTGCATCTGGTAAACCATTATTAAATGCAGATGAAATAGAACAAGAATTAGCTGCTCGTAGAGGTGGAATCCAAGGTACAGAAGAATGATTATAACTTATATTGATTCAGGGGTGTTACTGAGTGCAACCAATGGTACTGGTTTAATTGCAGAAAAAGCATTAGAAATACTATCAGACTCACAACGGGTATTTGCTGCTAGTGAGTTTGTCAGATTAGAAGTAAGTCCTAAAACAGTTTATCATCAGCAAACAGCAGAATCTCAATTTTATGAAGAGTTTTTTAATGATGTTATTTACTGGGCAAATGATTTAACTTATATTGTACAAGAGGCTTATAAAATCGCTTCTCAGTATGGATTAGCTGCTATGGATGCACTTCATGTAGCTGCTGCTTTTTCTGTTGGTGCTGAGGAGTTAATTACTACTGAGAAGAAAACAAAACCGATGCACAAAGTAGTTGGTATTAAAGTAATTTCTATTTTTGATTAAGATGTTTTTTGTCTGACAATGAAAATTTCCACATCCCACTAATAACCTACAAATAACAATCCTGTAAATCCTCAAATCCTGGACATCCTGATTCAGACAATGAAAATTTCAGCATCCCACCAATAACCTACAAATAACAATCCTGTAAATCCTCAAATCCTGGACATCCTGATTCTGACAATGAAAATTTCAACATCCCACAAATAACCTACAAATAACAATCCTGAAAATCCTCAAATCCTGGACATCCTGATTCAGACAATGAAAATTTCCACATCCCACAAATAACCTACAAATAACAATCCTGTAAATCCTCAAATCCTGGACATCCTGATTCAGATAATGAAAATTTCATCATCCCACAAATAACCTACAAATAACAATCCTGAAAATCCTCTAGCTAAATATATGTAATGTATAATTTAACATATAAAAAGTTGTATTATAGTTATATATCAAGTTAATAGAGTGCGTTAGAACAAGCGTAATGCACCTTATCCCACAATGAAGACGGTGTGTTACATTTCATTAATGCACTCTACAAACTTTTATCATTATCTTAGGAGTATCAATGGTCAGATTAATACAAGTTGTTGTATTTCTATTATTGTATGGCGTTTTAGCTAACATTTTTCCTGCTTGTAGTAGAAATGGGGGAGAAACTACGAATAATAATGGGATAAATAATCAATTACAAGCAAATGAAGAAACAAAAGAAGAATGTATCGAGCGCGTAACAAATGAGTTAGTTGAAAATAATAGAGGTGAAGTGTTAACCAAAGAGAATATGGAGCAGTATTATGATGAATTTACAAGAAGATGTAATCTTGTGCCAAAGTAACATCGACTTTTACTACTTCAGGACTTACGCAAAAGGAAACAAAAGTAGGGGTAATTCATGAATTACCCCTACGCAAGAATAAGGTTTTCAGTCACATCTTGCGTAAGTCCTATACTTCTCAGAGATCCAAAAATTCAGATCCTCGACTTCTTTTTTCAACCCCACCAATAAATGATAAACCCACATTCCGCACCCCCCAGTGTCACAATCGGTAATTTCGTATTTTTGAATACCTTTGAGGATACTTTTGATACAAAATCGTCGAAATCTTAGGTGGCGATCGCCAATATCAAATCCCCAAACGACCATTTTTCGTTGTGTGACAGTTTAGGGTGCGGAAGGTGGGTTCAAAACTTAACTAGCTGACTGCTGACTGCTGAAAACTGATAGCTATTTAACTATAAGCCTCCATCGGTAAACAAGAACAAACAAAATTCCTATCCCCAAAAGCAGCATCTATCCTACCCACACTTGGCCAGAACTTAAACTCCTTACTCCAACTAGCAGGATAAGCAGCTTGTTCACGAGAATAATCATGTTTCCACTCACCAACAATCAAACTTTCCGCAGTGTGAGGCGCATTTTTCAACACATTATCTTGCAGATCCATCTTACCAGATTCAATGTCAGAAATCTCTTTTCTAATCGCAATTAACGCCTCACAAAAACGATCCAATTCTTCCTTAGATTCGCTTTCCGTTGGTTCTACCATTATTGTACCAGCCACAGGCCAAGAAACAGTAGGAGCATGAAAACCATAGTCCATTAACCGCTTCGCAACATCATCAATTTCGATGTTGGCTGATTTTTTCACAGCACGTAAATCTAAAATACATTCATGTGCTACAAAACCATTTTTTCCGCGATATAAAACCGGATAAAAAGATTCTAATTTCTTAGCGATGTAATTAGCATTTAAAATCGCAACTTTGGTAGCTTCCGTTAACCCCTCTGCACCCATCATTGCAATGTACATCCAAGAAATTACCAAAATACTCGCACTTCCCCAAGGTGCAGCAGAAACAGCACCAGAGAATTTTGGATTTTGGATTTTGGATTTTGGATTATTTTCCTGTATTTTAATTACAGAATGACCAGGTAAGAACGGTACAAGATGGGAAGCGACACCAATAGGACCCATTCCCGGACCACCACCACCATGAGGAATACAGAAAGTTTTGTGTAAGTTCAAATGACAAACATCAGCACCAATATCACCAGGACGACAAATACCCACCTGAGCATTCATATTAGCCCCGTCCATGTAAACTTGTCCACCATGTTCATGAACTATGGCACAAATTTCTTGAATTGCTTCTTCAAATACTCCATGAGTTGATGGATATGTCACCATTAAAGCTGCTAATTCACTACTATGTTTTTCAGCTTTCGCTTTTAAATCAGCAACATCAATATTACCATGATCATCACAAGCAATTCCTACAACCTTCATTCCACACATTACCGCACTCGCAGGATTTGTACCATGTGCAGATTGGGGAATTAAACAAACGTTTCTGTGTGCTTCTCCCCGACTTTCATGATATTCACGAATTACCAAAAGTCCCGCATATTCACCTTGAGAACCTGCATTTGGTTGTAAAGAAATTCCCGCAAATCCTGTAATTTCTGCTAACCATGCTTCTAGTTGTTGAAAGAGAATTTGATAACCTCTGGTTTGGGAAATTGGCGCGAAAGGATGGATTTTACCAAATTCTGCCCAAGTTACAGGAATCATTTCTGAAGTTGCGTTTAACTTCATGGTACAAGAACCCAAGGGAATCATTGATGTTGTTAATGATAAATCCTTGGTTTCCAGTTGATGTAAATAACGTAATAATTCCGTTTCAGAATGATAGCGGTTGAAGATGGGATGAGTTAGGTATTTACTTTCACGAAGTAATGGGTAATGGGTAATGGGTAATTGGTAATTGGTAAGAGAAGTAAGTTCTGTTTCGCTGAAAGGTAAGTTATCTGTACCTGCGAAAATTTGCAATAAATCAATTACATCTGCTTCCGTTGTCGTTTCATCTAAGGAAATTCCCACATCAGAATTATCAAAAATTCGCAAGTTGATATTTCTCGCATCCGCAGCTTCTAAAATTGCCTGTAAACTGGTATTTCCTAACTCAATCCGCAGTGTATCAAAGAAGTTGTCACTAACAATTTTATAACCTAACTTTTGCAAACCTGCGGCTAAAGTTGCTGTTAATTTGTGGATATTTTGGGCGATCGCTCTTAGTCCATCGGGTCCATGATACACTCCATACATCCCCGCCATCACTGCCAACAGTACCTGCGCTGTGCAAATATTACTAGTAGCTTTATCTCTGCGAATATGTTGTTCACGGGTTTGTAATGCTAACCGATAGGCAGGTTTACCATGAACATCTTTTGATACACCAATAATGCGCCCTGGAACTAAGCGTTTATACTCTTCCTTAGTCGCAAAATAAGCCGCATGAGGTCCACCGAATCCCATCGGAATACCGAACCTCTGGGTACTTCCTACCGCTATATCTGCCCCTAATTCACCGGGGGGTGTGAGTAATGTTAAACTGAGAGGATCTGCCGCAATTGTCACCAATGCACCCTGAGCATGGGACTTTTCTATAAAGTGGCGATAGTCGTAAATTGTACCATCAGTTGCGGGATATTGCAGAATCGCCCCAAAGATAGTTTCCGAAAAATCAAAAGTTTGATGATCACCGATAATGATATTAATACCTAAAGGTTTAGCGCGAGTCTGCAATACATCCATAGTTTGGGGATGACACGCACTAGAAACAAAAAAGTTATGGGATTTATTTTTACAGATACCATAACTCATACTCATTGCTTCTGCTGCTGCGGTCGCTTCATCTAGTAAAGATGCGTTAGCAATTTCTAAACCAGTTAAATCAATAATCATGGTTTGGAAATTTAACAACGCTTCCAAACGTCCTTGAGCGATTTCTGGTTGATAGGGGGTGTAAGCAGTGTACCAACCGGGATTTTCTAAGATGTTGCGTTGAATCACTCCAGGGGTAATACAATCGTGATACCCCATCCCGATGTAAGAACGGTAAACTTGATTCTTTTCAGCGATTTGGTTTAATTTTGCTAATGCTGCATATTCGCTTTGTGCTGCTGGTAATTTTAAATCTTGGTTAAAGCGAATAGATGAAGGTACGGTTTTAGCGATTAAATCATCTAAATTAGATAAACCCAATAAATTCAACATTTGTTGAACGTCATCTGCTTTTGGTCCGATGTGTCTTTTAGCAAACTCGCTTACTTGGTTGATTTTAGCCGAAACTTGAGGACGTGGGGGATTAGCTACCACAAATTATGCTCCAGATGTTAAGGTTTAATATATTGTAATGATTACTTTGAGGGAATAGGAAAATAGAAATATTTACACCAGGAGTCAGGAGTCAGGAGTCAGGAGTTATTTATTTTGGATTTTGGATTTTGGATTTTGGATTGTTTTTGTCATCTCCAATCTAAAATCTAAAATCTAAAATCTAAAATTTTCCTCACCTGTCACCTGTCACCTAGTTTACGAACCCTCTACCAAAGCACTATACTCACTAGCTGTCATCCCATCTTCAACTTCCCCAGGATCATTAACACGCACTTTGATAAACCAACCATCACCATAAGGATCATCAACTATTGACTCAGGAGAGTTAATCAAATCTTCATTGCGTTCTACTACTGTACCTGTAACTGGTGATTTCAGGTCTTCTACAGCTTTAACAGATTCAATTGTACCAAATGAGTCTCCCTTGGAGACCGCATCACCAATTTCTGACAGATCCAAAAATACAATATCACCCAGTTGATCTATAGCAAACTCAGTAATACCGATAGTGGCTATTTCCCCATCTAAACGTACATATTCATGAGTATCTTGATAGCGTAAATCATCGGGATATTCAAAAGCCATAACACTTCCTCTTCCACGTTAAAAAAATGGTGTTACCAGAGTAACCCAAACAACATTATTCCTCAAAAATCTCAAAACTTATCAGTTAGTAACACGATTTTTTGAGCGATAAAAAGGACGTTTTACCACGACTGCTGGATAAGCTTTACCGCGTATTTCCACTTCTAACTCCTGTTTAACGGTTGCTAACTGACTGGAAACATAAGCTAAAGCAATGGGATAACCAAGGGTAGGTGATAAAGTACCGCTTGTTACTTCTCCCACTACTTCACCTGAAGATAATACGTAATAGCCATGACGGGAAATATTTCGCCCTTGGGTTTGTAAACCTACGAGTTTACGATGTACTCCCACGGTTTTTTGTTGTTGTAAAATCTCCCGACCGATAAAATCGCTTTTTGTATCTAAATGAACCAACCACCCTAAACCCGCTTCTAGGGGTGTGGTGTTGTCGTCGATATCTTGTCCATAAAGTGCCATTGCTGCTTCTAAACGCAATGTATCTCTACAACCAAGACCACAGGGAATGACACCAGCATCATAGAGGCTTTGCCACAATTTTATCCCTACTTCGGGGTCTACCATCACTTCAAAGCCATCTTCCCCAGTGTAGCCTGTACGAGCGAGGAAAGCGGGTTGACCAAAAATGGTTGTTTCTAAATGCCCAAAGGCTTTAATTGGGGTTAAGTCGGCTGATACAAAAGACTGAAGATGGCTGGTAGCTTTTGGACCTTGAACAGCTATTAAGATTTTATCCCGTGACAGGTCTTGAAATTGGATTGTATCCAGGTCAAGATGTTGTAATAACCATGTTTTGTCTTTTTCTGTTGTGGCAGCATTAACGATAATTACCGCTTTTTCGCTATCTGTATTTTCTCTACCTTGGTAGTAAATAATGATATCATCAATGATTCCGGCTTGCTCATTTAACAACACTGTATATTGGGCTTGACCGGGTTGTAGACGACTTAAATCGGAAGGGACTAATTTTTCTAGTTGGGAAATCAGGTTTTGACCTTGGAGAGTAAATTTACCCATGTGGGAAATATCGAACATTCCAGCAGCATTTCTGACAGCTTGGTGTTCTTGGGTAATACCACTATATTGTACTGGCATTTCCCACCCACCAAAGCTGGTAAAGCGGGCTTTGAGTTCAACACCGATGTGATATAAAGGAGTTTGCGCTAGAAATTGGGTATTATTTTCTGGTTTCGCCACAGGTTTTTTTGGTGTTTTAGTTATTTTAGGTATTTTACCCAGATCCCCGACTTCTTCAAGAAGTCAGGGATCTATCTTCCCTAGTGCGGTTTAATAATTAATAGTGTAATTGTTGAGATTTATTAAACAAAAATTATGAAGCGTGGGCAAATTTGGCAAATACTCGTTAGTGTAGTTTTAGCTGTGGTGTTGTTTGTATCTCCCTTATCCGCACAAGCAGCAAGTTCTTCCAGTATTACCCGTTCCGCAGGGGATGAGGTACAAAGTCAAGATTTTTCAGGACAAAATTTAATCGGTAAAGAATTTACCAACATTAAATTAGAGAATGCTAACTTTAGCAATGCTGACTTACGGGGTGGAGTGTTTAACGGTACTCTGTTAGAAGGTGTAAATTTACATGGTGTAAATTTTGGTCAAGGTATTGCTTATTTAGCCAAGTTCAAAAATGCTGATTTAAGTGATGCAGTATTGACAGATGCGATGATGTTGCGTTCAACTTTTGATAATGTTAATGTCACTGGTGCAGACTTTACCAATGCGGTTTTAGATGGGGTAGAAATGAAAAAACTTTGTGTTAAAGCTAGTGGTGTTAATTCTAAAACTGGTGTAGATACTCGTGAATCTTTAGGATGTAGATAAACTGTCAGGGTTTAGCATTGCTAAACCCCTACTGACTCTTAACTTATTACTTTACTGAAAATCTACTAATTGGAAATTCTTTTCCATTTCTAATCTTTGTTCTGCATTACGTAAAAAATACCCATCAATCATTGCTGAACCTAAAAGTTTTCCTAATTCATCTCGGCTAGTGGTAATCATAGTATTATATCTGTCATGAGGCAAATTACCTAACATAGCAACAATAGATTTTTGAATCAATTCTAATACTTCTGGTGAGTTAGGTTTAGATAGTTGGGATACTGCTTCTGGGTTTAAAGATTGTATGTATTGCCAAAACTGATCATTATTTTCTTGTGGTGCGAAATACTCAGGCTGAGAATGGGAAAGATTACTCATGGCAGTTACTTTCAACTCGCTTGATTATCAATTTATCAAGATATGTCTGAATTGGTTGTCAAAGAAACCGAACATGAGAAGATGGGTTTATTCTACAGCAGGAAGTAAAAAAATATAACTATTTATAACTAGGGTTGATTGTGAATTATATCATATAATAATTTATGAACACTACTAAAAAATACTCGCAATTTATTCACCATGAATCAAAGCAGTAATATCGGCATTTTGGAAAAGTTTGTCAACACAGTAATGGGAGTAAAACCAGGAAATCAAAAACAGTCACTCAATACATCAGCAACAACAAAAGAACTAGACATCAAAGCAGTCATCGTTTATAAGCTAGGGACTATTCTGCAAATAGGAACAATGATTCTAGTATTACTAGGAATGGAAAATTTAGTCAATTTACTTGATAGTAATTCTGCCTTTCCTAGTTGGGTTAGCACTGTAGTTACTGCCTTATTTTTCGCTTTATTAAGTATTCGTTCTCGGATTTTTTCACTTTTAGATAATACCCGTTCTCAAACAACTTATGATCAAGTAATTAGACCAAGGTGGTCTCCCCCACCTTTAGCATTTCCTATAGTTTGGATGCTGATTGCTGTTTTACGGGTGATTTCTTCTGTGTTAATTTGGCAGGAATTAGATCATCAATTCTTGGTATTACCTTTCATTTTATTTGTGATTCATTTAGCTGTCGGTGATACTTGGAATACGATTTTTACCGTAGAACGCAGATTAGGTGCTGCTGTTCCAGTTGTGATTTTAGGACCTTGGTTATCGGCAATTGTTGTCACAGTAATTTATTGGCAAACTGTACCTTTAGCGGGAATGATTTTATCTTTTTCTTGTGTGTGGTTAACTGTAGCTGCTGCTTTGGTGTTTAGAATTTGGCAATTAAATGGATCTGAGCCATTATATCCTTTAAAGTTAGCATCTGTGGAGGATTAGAGAGGTAAATTTAGGATGGGCGATCGCTATTTTTTAGCCTATAGAAAATAAGAGCGATCGCACTAATCAAAACCATTTAACTATAACTCTTCAATTGTCACTAAACCACCTTCTGTAAATTGGATAGACAACTCATAACCATCAAGTAAAGCAGTGCCTAATAATGGCAGTTTTCCTGTAGCTAAAACATTAACTTCTCTTTCCTCGCCATTCCAAATAATAGTAGTTTGATGTACTGGTAAAAGTACACGACTATTATCTGCTAAATTTGCATACATATCATAAACAAAAGGCAAATTCAAAAGATTAACTGCCCTTGGAGGTAAAGAAAGAAACTCTGTAAAACCTGTATCAATCACAAATTCAATAGTAAAATCTGTTGATCTGGCAATCAAAATATAACATTGACAGTTGCACGTCCATTTTTAATAATACCAGTTATCACCGATAATCACGCTCCATTTCTCCACTAAAGGATGCAGCGACTTTGTAACCAATGCGAATCCCAAAAAGTCGAGCAAATCGGTTTTTATTCCGTAAATAACGCGCTGACTCTATCCCTGTTTTATCAACTGCATATTCACCAGTTTCTATATCAATAATCACCATTTTACCGATGTTTTCTTCAGTTTCCACCTGTGAACGAATGATAGTTTCATATAATTCTTTAGCACGTTTGGCGACTTCTTCACTGCTGAGGAGAATGGATTGCATTTTATGTCATCCTTTTTTTGTGATTATATTTATTATACTGGATTTATAATAAATTTTATTCTTCTTCAGCTAAATTGATATATAATAAAAATAAATATTTTTTGATATCTTATCATGACATTACAAGAATTGCAAAAACAAGTATTACAGTTACCAATGAGTGAACGCTGGCAATTGGTACAAACTGTATTAGAATCAATACAACAAGAATCTATCTCAGCATCAAAGAAAGGTAATTTATCTCGACTGCGTGGCATTGCTAAAAGTGCAAATATCTCTAGTGATGAGAATATTAATGGAGATTATGCGACTTATCTAACTGAAAAATACCAATGAAACGAATTTTTATTGCTTTATAATTCAATGCTAAATACATGAGACATTTATGAAAATAGACAAACCTATTGCTATTGATTTATTTGCTGGTGCTGGCGGATTTGGTTTAGGTTTTGCGATGGCAGGTTTTAATATTCCCCTTTCTGTTGAAATTGATGCTTGGGCGTGTGATACTCTCCGTTATAACCACCCTGACATGACAGTAATTCAAGATGATATTCGTAATTTTAATACTTTAAGTAGTGTTAAAGAAATTTGTCTATACAAACCGCATATTATTATTGGTGGTCCTCCATGTCAAGGTTTTAGTGTTGCAGGTCCAGCACGAAAAGATCCAAATGATCCTAGAAATAGTTTATTCATTAACTTTTCTCAGTGGATAAGTTTTCTTCAACCTAAAGCATTTGTGATGGAGAACGTGAAAGGTTTACTCTCACGCAAAAATAGCGAAGGTTTAAAAGTCCTAGATATTATTAAACAAACTTTTGAAGAATTTGGATATTTTGTAGAAGTATGGTTACTTAATTCTGCTGAATATGGTGTACCACAGGTTAGAGAGCGTGTTTTTATTGTTGGAAACAAACTAGGTAAAAAATTAGGTAGTCCTCAACCAACCCATTCTCTAGACTTATTAAAAAACAAGATATGGCAATTATCCCTTGAAGAAATAAATTTACTTCCTGCTATCAGCTTATGGGATGCAATATCAGACTTACCTCCACTTAATGCGAGAGAAGGTAAAGAAGAACAACCTTATATATCAGAATCTCAAAATCAATATCAGCACTGGATCAGACAAGGTAGTAAAATTCTTTATAATCATGTAGCAATGGAACATTCTCAGCGATTAGTAGAACGTTTTAAACAAATAAAATGGGGTGAATCCAGTTCAGATGTTGCTACAGAATATGGTGCTAAACGTCGTAGTGGAAATGGTGACTTATCTAATAAAACTTATGATCAAAACAACAGACGGTTACATCCATACAGGCCAGCATACACAATAGCAGCATCCTTTTATGCAAATTTTATTCATCCTTTCCAGCATCGTAATTTGACCGCTCGTGAGGGTGCGCGTGTCCAATCTTTTCCTGATACTTATCGTTTTTTAGGAAAGAAAACAGTTGTATCTCATAAGTTATTACAAAGGGAAAATAGATTAAATGAAAAGTTCCTTTGCCAGTACAATCAGATAGGTAATGCTGTACCACCCATTCTAGCTAAAGCAATTGCAATTCATCTTCAAGAAAAATTAGAGCTATGTCCACAACTGATAGAAACCCTTTAGTTCATGGTTCAAATCTCGAACAAAAAGAAAATCACCGCAAAAAATATAGAGATGCTGAAAGCAGAAAATTTCTCCAAGAAATTAGAATTGAATATGATAAATGGCATTTAGCTAATGTTGAATTAGTTGGACCAACATCAACACCTAATGAAAATGATAATGCAATTATTTCTCAAAGAGTAGAACTTTTATCAGCATATAAAGATTTTTTAGATCAACAACATTATGCTGAAAAGTTTGACTCTCGCTCCAATCTTCACTCTAGTGTATTGGAGGAATTTCTCTATTATTTATTTCGAGATTTAGCAAAAGATTTTGGAGAAAACGCGCTCATTGGAAAATCCCATACTTTTAAAGATATTTTCTTTGTTCCTCCCAAATATGCAGAAATGTTGAAACGTCCCTATGCACGTATTGAAAAGAAAGATCATGATTTTGTGATTGGTGCAACTATTGAAGCATCATTTGAAGCAGTTACACCACCAGAAGAAGAAAATTCAGGTGAAATGCTGACAATTATTAAAGAAGAACCAGACAACTATTCAGATGTTACAGTTACAGGTAACACAGAAACTCATATTTTTGATATTCCAGTTATTGTTATTGAATGTAAAACTTATCTTGATAAAACTATGTTGGAAGGTTCATCAAGAGCAGCAGAAGATTTAAAAGCTAGGAATCCGAATAGTTTATATATTGTATTAATGGAGTGGATCAAGTTGACGAGTGATGTTAATCTTCGGAAGTACAAGGTTGATCAGATTTATGTATTACGTCAGCAGAAAAACACGGATCGAGAATTTAGGTATGAAGAAACTTATGTTAAAAATCCAATTAATCCAACTGTAGTACAACATTTATTTCATAAGGTACGGAAGCATTTAACAATGGACTGGTCTGGTGGAATTGAATATGGAATAAAGCGAGGTTGGTTAATTGAGGAATAAGCTACGCTAACGTATTTCTTCCACAATTAGCTAACTGAGAGCGATCGCGTTACCTCTACATTAACAAAGAGCGATCGCACGCTGTAATAATTCTGTCATGGTTGAGGAATTTGAATGGCTTTTTACTATTTTAGATTATCTCACTACTAACAAAAATTGACAATTATTGACAGGTGTGCAATTCTAAAGAAAAGACTATGTAATTAATTCAAAGGTGAATCTATGAATGTTCATCTAGGTACTACATTTGATCAGTTTGTTGCTGAACTCGTTGATAGTGGACTATATCAGTCACAAAGCGAGGTCATTCGTGAAGGTCTACGGTTATTAAAAGAACGGGAAGATTTACGGAAGTTGAGAATGGAAGAATTGCGGAAGGAAATACAAATAGGAATAGATCAACTTGATAGGGGTGAAGGTGTAGCTTTTGATGCTGAAAAAATCAAAGCTGAAGGGAGAAAAAGACAAGCTGCAAAACGTATTAGTTAGCAGTATTTAAGATATGGCAAATATTTTTCAATCCCCAGAAGCTCAAAATGACTTCATTGAAATCTGGCTCTATATTCGTCAGGATAATGAAATTGCTGCTGATAGAATTATAGATGCTATTAATGAGAAGTTGATACTTTTGTCAGAATTACCTCAAATGGGGAAACTGTGTGAGGAATTAGCACCATCACTTAGAAGTTTTCCTGTTGGTAAATACCTTTTGTTTTACCGTCCCGTAGTTGATGGAATTGAACTTGTAAGGGTAATTCATGGTGCAAGAGATATTCAAAATTTGTTTGAATAAGTCATTTATATTTTTTTGTCAGTTATGTGATAGCTAGGGTAAGCTATGCTAACGCATTACCCCTACATTAACAAAGAGCGATCGCACGCTGTAGTAATTCTGTCATGGTTGAAGAATTTGAATGGCTTTTTACTATTGATGATATCAAGTCTTTGAGTTAATTATGCGATACCGTCGGTAAGCTTCGCTAACGCACTACTTCCATATTAACCAACGAAGAGCGATTTTATTATTTCTTGACTATGTAAAATGTGTGATTATCTTTTATTTTATGATCTACACTAACAGCAATCTTTGTTTTTTCAGTAATTGGCAGTTCAGGATATTCTGTATTATCTAATTGAATTGTTAAAATAGGTTTTTTATAAAATCTACCTTCTTTTGTTTCGATAATTAGCATATCTCCAACTTTTATCGTATAGTCTTCTATTTCAAATGCCAATACTTTACTAACAAAAATTTTAATTACATTTTCTACTTGTTGAAAAGTATGTATTGATTCCTCTTTGATAACTTGTTCAAATAATGTCTCAAAAATAGCTTGACAATATTTCTCTAAAAATTGAATGTAAGGTTCTAATTCAGATATGCTAAGAAGATCATCTACTTCTTCTGAACCGTGAGCAATTTGGTTTCTTCTTTCAACCAAATCATTTATTTTATTATACAAAATATCCTTTTCTATTCTAGAAATAGAATTTTGATTTAAACCAATTTCATTGTTAAGTTCTTCATTTTTTAATAGTTCATTATTCAAATCCAAATTTAGCTTGTTGAATAACTCTACAATTTTATTATGTTTTAAATTACCTGACAAAAGCACAAAAGCATCTGTATTAATTTGATATTTAGTAGGATTAACTATACAATCATTAAGTTTCTTTAGCACTTCCTCTTTTGTAAGATGCTGATATTTAGCACTTTCTCTACTGGTAATAGTATTTATCAATCTTAAAGAAAGTTCAAAATGATTATCTCTAATCTTTTCATCTATTTGTGTGTATTCAGGTACTACACTCGATAGAAAATCAAGATACTCTTTGATCCATATTTCTACATATTTTTCTAGTAGTCCATATAGTGAAATAATAGATGCTTTATATTCAAAGATTCGCTTATCTGTTCTAAAACCTCTATAGTGACCATTCAAAGTATTGAGTAAATTTTTTATTTGCTCATTATCATTATCTTGAACATGATAAGCAGCTACATCATTTACATATTGAATATGTTTTAAATATTCTCGAATTTGATTGAGTTCTCTTTTAAAGTTTTCTAATGATTCTATATTCATAATTTCTACCAAACTTTATTTAATGTAGCTTTGTAGAAACTTATCAAAATATTCGATTCTTGTTTCCAATGCTTTTTTGGTAGCATACCTACCTTCAAAAAGAAAACGATTATTTTCTTCTTCTACATATAACATTTTTTCATCAGAATACATCTCATTTTTTATCGCTTCCTTATGCTTTAATAATTCATTCTTAAAGGGAAGTTTACTAGCAAATACTTGCATAATTGGATCATACACTATTTTTAAAGGAATTTTTCTATTCCGCTCTCCTTGTGGTGGAGGTGGAATAAAAGCTGAATCTTCCAAGATATAATAAATCAATTCAATAGTTTCATTGAAAAGCTTTTCAAGATTTTCAATAGTTTCATCTGGAAAATTATTTGCTTGTTTTAAATATTCATCTAAAAACTTATCAACTGGAAGTTTTAATTTATCTAAATGACGGTAAGCGAAGAATCGTAAAACTAATTCTACATCTTCCATTTTGCGATAAGATTCACTTTCTAGTAATTTTTCTTCTCCTTCACTTTGTAAAGGGAACTTCCACATTTTACGAAAATAGTCATTTTGAGAAAGTTTTAGACATAATTGGTTAAACTTACCATTATATAAAGCATTCCTGGTTTCCTGTGGAGTTAATTCTTCTCCTCCACTGTTTAATCTCTGAAACACTATTTTTTTAATATGTTCAGCTTCTTCTAGACTTTCTGCTGTTTCTTGCAATAACACAATAAATGATAAATATCTTCTATCTAGAATTTTTCTAACCTGTCCTGGTAAATTTTGATAATTTCTACCTTCTAATTCCTGCCAATATTCTAATTCTTCTAAAAAAAATTTTCCTTTGTAGAAATCATAAATAGTAGTTAGTCTTTGCTGTCCGTCTATTACTTCATAGAGAGAATATTCTATTTCATACAGAAATATAGGTGGAATTGGTACATTCATTATTAATGATTCTATTAAACGAGATTTTCGAGTATTACCCCATCTTTTTCTACGCTTATATTCAGGATCAAGAATATATTTTTTACTATCAAGCATTGTCGGTATACTATCTAAAGGATAACGAGCTTGTTCGGTAATAATTCTAATTTCACGCTTTTTATATTTTTTATTGATTTCTTCGTCTGACACTGATTCATGATTTGTATCTACATTATCTGGAAAAGTGAAAATTTCGCCTAAAATTAAATCACTATTTGCAATCATAGTATTTATTCCTTATATTACAAGATTTCATTTTTAATTATAATCTGTCTTACCTCCTCTTCCCAATTTTCGTCATTAGGATTAATAGTAATCATCTTTCCTTCAGACTTTGAACGATCTACATAAGCATGAAACGCTGCAATATCGTTTCTGTGAGTGAGAACATAACGACGTAACTCTTTTAGAGTCATTGCTTGATAATTAACCAATGTCATCTTTTCCCAACACCCCTTTTTCATTACTAAAACGCTGCAAAAACTCAGGATAATTCATCAAATCATCAACAGATGCAGAAGGCGACATTTCCACCCAATTTCCCTCAGCATTCAACTTATCTACATAAAAATAAAACGCCTCTTGATCATGCCGATGCGATAAAACATAAGCACGTAATTCCTTCATACTCATAGTTTTAAAATCAAACTTTATCATAAAAAATACCCCCATTTACCATTGGAATCTATTTAAACCAATTCTTCAGCTAAAAGCCTACCCTCAACTGGTTCATATTCATCTTCCAATAACCATAACTGAGCAGCTTCATAACTATTACTAGAAAATACAACCTTATCACCCTGTTTTGGATCATAAATTTGACAGTTTCCCTCACTATCACAAAGTAATAACAGAATGTATGGAGGCGATAACATCGGATCTATCCATACTTCTGTAAATTCCCAATTATTCTTCACTAGGTCTGGTGCGGGGTATGACGTGGTATTGGTTGTCTGCATTGATTTTTATCTCCCCATAGTAAAGTGGAATAGTGGGAATATTGCTACCATCTGGACTAATTCTATAACCTATTGGTTCAGTAAAAAACATTCCATAGCGTTCATAGTCTCGAACAATGCCGATAAACTCACCTTTTTCTATTATGCACTGAGCAACTTGATTCATGGTATTTTCATCGTTAAATACATGAGCAGCTTGTCCTTTTTTTTAGAAGTCTTTGCATTTGCAGTGTTCTTGGTAAATGCTTGGCAATATGTCTAACGTCAAGGATAATGTGACGATTAATTAATTCTGATGTCATTTAATTTTACCTAATTTACTTTATATAACAAACTTAATGAGGTCTATATCTAACCGAAAATGGTCTATATGGGAGAATACCGTCCTCAGAGGTTATTATATTACTACTTGCTAAAAAGTATTTTGTATGTTATTACTTCATCTGTAAAAAAAATCTCCCATACAGCAGGAGAGATGAAAATGAAGGTGATTATGAGCTTTTATAAGTTAATATATAAGCATATTTTATAAAGCTTGAGTATTACGGGTATGAACCAAATTATGAACGTGATATAGATCTAGCCAAACGACTTTACGGAGTACCTGATCCGAGGTTAGTTGAAGATGACTAGTCGCCTACAAAAACCTCCTTCTCCTCTCCGCGACTGGAAGTTTCTAAACGAACTGTTCGTTTCAATCATCTAAAATCTCCTTCCTCCTCTCTGCGACTCTGCGCCTCTGCGTGAGAAAAAACAAAAAAACGGCAGAGAACCTACATCCTCCACCGTTTTTTTAACTATTAAAAAATCCTAACTACAACTCAACACCAGGAGTCAACAACTCCCGACTTTCTCTAGCTGTAACTTGGACAACACCATTTTCATCCACATCAACGTAAGCAACATCACCGTCTTTGATGCGTCCAGACAGAATTTCTTCCGCCAAACTATCTTCCAACAAGCGCATAATTGCTCGCCGTAATGGCCTTGCACCGTAGCTGGGGCTGTAACCTTCTTGAATCAAGCGGTCCTTGAAGCGATCGCTCACTTCTAAAGTAATGCCTTTTTCTGTCAACCGACCAAACACTTCTTTGAGCATAATGTCGGCAATTTCGGTAACTTCAGCCTTATTCAACTGACGGAAGACAATAATTTCATCCAAACGGTTCAAGAACTCAGGACGGAAGTATTGCTTCAGTTCCTCATTCACCAAAGAACGAATCCGGTTGTATTGAGATTCAGTTTGATCCTCAGCAAACTCGAAACCAATACCGCTACCGCCTTTTTCAATTACCTTAGAACCAATGTTAGAAGTTAAAATTAACAAAGTGTTCTTAAAGTCTACTGTGCGTCCTTTAGCATCAGTCAAACGACCATCTTCTAAAATTTGCAGCAGCATATTGAATACATCGGGGTGTGCTTTTTCGATTTCGTCAAACAGCACCACAGTGTAAGGACGACGACGTACAGCTTCTGTTAACTGACCACCTTCGTTATAACCAACGTAACCTGGAGGTGAACCAATCAATTTACTGACGGTGTGACGCTCCATGTACTCGGACATATCTAAGCGAATCATTGCTTCTTCTGAACCGAAGAAGTAAGAAGCCAAGGATTTAGCTAACTCAGTTTTACCTACCCCAGTCGGACCAGAGAATACAAAACTCGCAATGGGGCGGTTAGGATTCTTCAAGCCCACACGAGCGCGACGAATCGCACGGGAAACCGCTTTCACCGCATCATCTTGACCGATGAGGCGCTGATGTAAGGTGTCTTCCATGTGCAGCAACTTCTCAGATTCAGACTCAGTGAGTTTATTCACTGGTACACCAGTCCAAGAAGCAACGATATGGGCGATGTCTTCTTCTGTCACTACAGGTTCAACACCATCACCACCGGCTGCATTGGTTTTGTTTTGAGCAATGGAGCGAATTTCCGCTTTAATTTCCATTTCTCTGTCGCGCAGTTCTCCAGCACGGTCAAAGTCTTGAGAACGAACAGCATCATCTTTTTCTTTTAAGATTTGCCGCAGTTCCTTGTCTAATTCCTTCGCTGCTGGGGGTAGCTGGGAATTAATCAAACGGACGCGAGAACCAGCTTCATCAATTAAGTCAATGGCTTTATCTGGAAGGTAGCGATCGCTAATATATCTATCAGACAACTTCGCCGCTGCCACTAAAGCCTCATCGGAGATTTTTAACTTGTGGTGCGCTTCATAGCGATCGCGCAAACCATATAAAATTTCTATTGTTTCATCAACGGTCGGTTCACCAACCATCACAGGCTGAAAACGTCTTTCCAACGCTGCATCCCGTTCAATGTGCTTGCGGTACTCATCCAAAGTAGTTGCGCCGATACACTGCAACTCACCCCGTGCCAAAGCTGGCTTGAGGATATTCGCTGCATCAATCGCCCCTTCAGCAGCACCAGCACCGATTAAAGTATGAACCTCGTCAATTACCAGGATGACATTACCCGCTTGACGGATCTCATCCATGATTTTCTTTAGACGTTCTTCAAATTCACCCCGGTACTTAGTTCCTGCAACCAGTAAACCAATATCCAGAGTTACCACCCGTTTATCTTCCAGAATATCCGGGATATCTTTGTTAGCGATGCGACTGGCTAAACCTTCAGCAATGGCTGTTTTACCCACCCCAGGTTCACCAATCAGCACTGGATTATTTTTAGTCCGGCGACCCAAAATTTGAATCACACGCTCGATTTCCTTGGCGCGTCCCACCACAGGATCGAGTTTGTTATCCACAGCCATTTGGGTCAAATTCGAGCCAAATTCATCCAAAGTAGGGGTTTTTGTGCGACCCGAAGAACCGCCAGGAGTCACTTCCGCAGTTTCTCCCAACATCCTAATCACTTGGGTTCTCACCTTAGACAAATCTACACCCAGGTTTTCTAGCACCCTGGCTGCTACGCCTTCCCCTTCACGGATGAGACCCAACAGCAGATGCTCGGTGCCAATGTAGTTATGCCCTAGTTGGCGTGCTTCTTCCAAGGATAGTTCTAAAACCCGCTTTGCCCGTGGCGTAAACGGAATTTCCACAGCCACAAAGCCGGAACCCCGACCTATGATTTTTTCAACTTCAATCCGGGCATCTTTAAGATTGACACCCATTGACTTTAGCACCTTGGCTGCCACCCCCGTGCCTTCCCCGATCAGACCCAGGAGGATCTGCTCAGTTCCCACAAAGTTGTGACCTAAACGGCGGGCCTCTTCTTGGGCCAGCATGATTACCTTAATGGCTTTTTCTGTGAAGCGTTCAAACATGGCATTTTTCCCATCACCTGCGTCGTGCCGGTATGCTGATTTTAGCACAGGCTAAAATTTTGGATATCTCTATCAAAAAAATAGATACCCCCCAGCCATCACACAAGTTGATGGGTTCATTCATTAATTTTTATTACTTTTTCTATCGCTAGTCTGGTGAGGAGATTGAATTTACTAGCCTTCCTGGAAATTACGACTAACAAGACACTACTAATTTTTAGATTTTGTTAATCTATTCCCAAACAAACTTAATTATCATATACAATGGTACATTGTCAATACAAAAGTTTTTAATATAATAAATTTTTATTAAATAAAAATATTTATTTTGAAATATTGATAAATTGGGCATTGGGAGAGGCAGGAGGCAGAAGGTAAATATTTCTCCCTATTTCCTATCCCCTTATTACTGTCCCCAGTCACCTATTCAGTTAAACTCCAAGAAGATTTGGCTAGGCGATCGCTAATCATCACTTCCCAATCATCCAAATTTTTGAGAAAACTGGGCTGTTGTAGGTTAGAAGTCCACAAAATTAAAGCATCTTCATTATTATCTTGGTAATAGCGTGGTCTTTTACCAGCAGTCTTAAAGCCAAATTTTTCATAAAGCGAAATTGCCTTTTCATTAGAAACCCGAACTTCCAATGTTGCCCTTTCTAAACCGCGATCGCTTGCTGTTTTGAGTAGAGCATACAACAAAGCCTGTCCTAAACCTTGACCCTGATATTCAGGATGAACCGCCAAAATTGTAATATGCGCTTCTTCTAAAATTGACCAAAAACAACCCATTCCCAACAAACCACAACTAGAAAATGGGGCAAATAAACCTAAAAAATGACTATTAGGACTTTCCAGTTCTCGACGGTAGCCCTCCATAGTCCACAACCCATCAAAACAGGCTTTATCAAGTTCTAGTAGTTCACTTAAATTCTCTGAAGTTAAGGATTGAATTTTTAAATCTAATAGTTTCACGATGAAGGGAACAGGGAACAGGGAACAGGGAACAGGGGAAGCAGGGGAAGCAGGGGAAAATTATTTTTATTTTCCCAGTCACCAGTCACCAGTCACCAGTCACCAGTCACCAGTCACCAGTCACCAGTCACCAATCACCAGTCACCAATCACCAATAAAGCAGTAAACTGAAAATCGGGATATTAACTCACGCTCGTAATTTTAACAAGGACAAATTCTAATTTAGTTATGGTATCGACTCACCCCGTCAAGGTTCAACCTTCTGGCAATCAATATCTATCTCCCAGCCAGGATAGTACAAATATTTCTCCTAATCAACAACTCCTACCCTTGACTGCTAGAGTTAATCGTGATGATTTTCTAGAAATCGGTGGGTGTGATGTCACAAAGCTAGTTCAGCAGTTTGGTTCACCTTTATATATTTTGGATGAAACAACCTTGCGGACAGCTTGCCAACAATACCGGGATACCTTTAAAAAATACTACAAAGGTGAATCTCAAGTATTGTACGCCTCTAAAGCATGGAATTGTTTAGCAGTTTGCGCCATTGTCGCTTCAGAAGGTTTAGGAATAGATGTAGTATCTGGTGGTGAACTTTACACAGCTTTAGAAGCCAGTGTGAGTCCAGAGAAAATCTACCTCCACGGAAATAATAAATCCCGTGATGAGCTAACTTTAGCCATTGAATCAGGTTGTACCATTGTTGTTGATAACTGGTATGAATTACATACTTTGGTAGAACTAGCAACCAAAGATTCAGCCATCCGTATTATGCTGCGGTTAACTCCGGGGATTGAATGTCATACCCATGAGTATATTCGCACCGGACACTTAGATAGTAAATTTGGGTTTGACCCTAATGATTTAGAAGAGGTATTTGCCTTTGTAAGTAAACAACCCGCTTTAAACTGTGTGGGTGTACACGCTCATATTGGTTCGCAAATTTTTGAACGTCAACCCCATAGAGATTTGGCTGCTGTAATGGTACAGTGGTTGCGAGATGCAGCAAAATATAATTTAGAATTGACAGAGTTAAATGTCGGTGGTGGTTTAGGGATTAAGTACACCGAATCAGACGATCCCCCAAGCATTGAAGAATGGTCAAAGGCGATTTGTGAAGTAGTGCAAGAAGCTTGCGCTGCTGAAAACTTGCCCCTCCCCAAACTCCTGTGTGAACCAGGGCGATCGCTCATTGCCACAGCTTGCGTTACTGCCTACACTATTGGATCAGCTAAAACAATTCCTGATATTCGTACTTATGTGACAATTGATGGCGGAATGTCAGATAATCCCCGCCCCATCACCTATCAATCAGTTTATCGGACTGTTGTTGCTAACAAAATGTCCGCTCCTTTAACAGAAACAGTCACAGTAGCAGGTAAACACTGCGAATCAGGAGATATTCTGATTAAAAACGCCCCACTTCCCAAAACTGAACCAGGCGACGTTCTCGTAGTTATGGCAACTGGAGCATACAATTACAGTATGGCATCTAACTATAATCGTCTACCCCGACCAGCTGCTGTGTTAGTAGCTAACGGTGAAGCAAATTTAATTTTGCAAAGGGAAACCTATCAAGACATCATTCGCCAAGATTGCCTACCTGAAAAATTGAAATAGTTATTTTTTCTTGGTCATTGGTCATTAGCTAAGAATTATGACTAATGACTAATGACTAATGACTAATGACTAATGACTAATGACTAATGACTAATGACTAATGACTATTAGAATCCAGATGTCATGAGAGATTGGTGGAAGCAATGGCTGACGACAAACCTGGGATGGTCACAGTCCTTGCTGCTTGGGACTCTGGATATTCTTTTAGTGCTGGCGTTGACATACATGATCCTGGTGATTATTAGTGAACGCCGGATACTATGGATGGTGCGAGGATTTATAATCTTGATGCTGGCCTCAGCATTGAGTGGGAATTTGGGACTACCTTTGCTCAATTTCGTTTTGGAAAAGTTGGTAATTGGTTGTGCTGTAGCTATGGCCGTAGCACTCCAGTCAGAGTTTCGCCGATTTTTGGAACAATTGGGACGGGGTGAGTTTCGGCAGTTGTTTCAACCTAACCGCTTGACAGTGCCTAAATCTGATAGCGTGATTGATGAAATTGTCGATGCTGTGAAAGAACTGTCAAAAAATCGGATTGGTGCTTTGCTGATTTTGGAAACTACCGGACCAATGGATGAGCGAGATTTTTCTGTACCTGGTGTAAAGTTAAATGCAGAGGTGTCTAAGGAACTGATACAGACAATTTTTCAGCCCAAAACTTTATTGCATGATGGGGCAACTTTGATCCGTGGTTCGCGGATTGTATCATCCGGTATAATTTTACCACTTTCAGGACGCACAGCCTCACGCCAGTTGGGTACACGCCATCGGGCAGCAATGGGAATTACCGAGCGTGTCGAAAATTGCATTTGTGTCGTTGTATCAGAAGAAACGGGTTCTATTTCCTTAGCTGAAAGGGGAACTTTATATAGACCACTGACGATTAGAAAGTTAAAAGAGTCTTTAGAGGAACGATTTTCGCCAACTGTAGACCGAGAAGCTGTAGCACCTGGTCTTTTCAGTTTAGGTCGTCAACTAGGTGGTCAAACATTAGCACTGGTTTCACGTTTACTTAGATTACCATCGACTGCTTCTCGCCAAAAAAATAAGACCGAAAAATGACTACACAACATACTGAACTGCAATATTTGCCTTCTGATTTAAAACGAGAATTACTCCCCCAGCACGTTGCGGTGATTATGGATGGCAATGGTCGATGGGCTAAACGTCAAGGTCTACCTCGAATTATGGGGCATAAGCGGGGAGTTGATGCCCTCAAGGATTTGTTACGCTGTTGTAAAGATTGGGGTATTAAAGCTCTCACTGCTTACGCTTTTTCTACGGAAAACTGGAAAAGACCACAGGAAGAAGTGGAGTTTTTAATGAGTCTTTTCCAAAGGGTTCTGCGTCAAGAACTGCGGGAAATGGTAGAAGAAAATGTGCAGATTCAGTTTGTGGGTAATTTACAAGCTTTACCAAAATCGCTACAAGAAGAAATTTCTCGCTCTATGGCAGAAACTAAGGATAATCAAAGTATTAAGTTTACAGTAGCTACTAATTATGGCGGTAGGCAGGAGATTTTACAAGCTTGTCGAGCGATCGCCCAAAAAGTAGAGGAAGGTTTATTAAAACCAGATGAAATTTCTGAACAGTTATTTGAAAGTCATTTATATACAGCTGGTATCGCTGATCCAGATTTGCTAATCCGCACCAGTGGAGAAATGCGTTTATCTAATTTCTTACTTTGGCAAATGGCCTATGGTGAAATTTATATTACTGATACTCTCTGGCCAGATTTTGATAGAAAGGAATTTCACCGCGCTTTATGTGCTTATCAACAACGAGAACGGCGGTTTGGGAAGGTTTAGGAAGTAATGCTATATTCAATAGTAAGATTTGGGAGAAAAATTAAATATGACACTATCCCTCTATGATCAAGATATTTTACTCTGGGTTGAAGATACTGTTGCGAAGCTCAAAGCACGGGATTTTGAAACCTTGGATATTGAAAATCTGATTGAGGAAGTAGAGGCTTTGGGAACTTCGCAAAAAAGAGAACTATTGAGTCGTTTAATTGTATTACTAGAACATTTACTCAAGCGATTATATGTTGACTTAACCTACGATTATAATGGGTGGGAACGCACAATTCGGACTCAACGAACTGAACTTGATGTATTAATTACCCAAGTACCCAGTCTCAAGTCTCTATGGGATACGAGTTTTCAGGAAGCTTGGCGACGAAGTTTAACTAATGTCAGGAGTGAGTATAAATCAGTCAATTTTCCTTCGGAATGGCCGTATTCATCGGAGTTAGAAATACTCCTAAATTCTAACTTTTGGGAGAATAACTAGGGCTTGCTGTTCGCGTAGCGTGCTGTTAGGCATAAAAGTCCTTTCGTTAGGGCTAGGAGTCAGGAGTCAGGAGGAGAATTAAAGACATTTTTTCATTTCTGTCCGCCCAGAAAAGTGCAAGGCTTTTGAAAGGTATACCAGAAAAACTGTGCATTTCGGGGATCGGAAATCAAAAAATTTGGGGATAACAGATAGCCCAAACTCTTGCCTTTTGCCTTCTTTGTATAAGTACCCAGGCAAAATTAATTGCACATAGTTATTGAAGAAAAAATCTCTGTAAACCTTACCTGTTCCCTGTTAAGAGTTCCCTGTTCCCTGTTCCCTCTCCTAACTATGAAATTTATTTTGCACGACTACTTAGGATGTAAAAACGATGCTGGAATTGGATTTATGGGCCAGAAAAAACAGCTGCTTGAATATCTTCCCGACTGAGAGAATATTTAAAGGAACGTTGGATATCTTGACCATTTTCTCCAGCGTTAATATATCTCACGGTGATTTGTTCAATATCTAACCATAGATCCGCTTGCCAAGTTGGTTTTTGCACGCGCCAACAATGTAACTCGGTGTCATCTTGTTGACAACCTTGCTCTTTTAGCCATTTTTCAATTTGTGGGAGGGGATGGTTATACAGTGGTGTGTTGGCGGGAAGCATAAGCAATTAAAAAAAATTAAAAATTAAAAATTAAAAATTAAAAAAATTCGGCTGGTTGAGGGTTGTGATTTTGGAACATGGAAACTAGATGTTGAGTGGTTGGGGTGGGTTGGGTAAGTTGGGTTTGTAAGGGTTCACCACGCAAAGCAGCAATGGCGATCGCCAATACTAAACAACCAACAAAGGTTAATCCTAAAACAAATAATACAAAGATTTCACCCGATGATAAAGGGCGATCGCTTGCATCCAAGTACATTGATTTAGAATAATCATGGGGTTTATGGGTTGGATGGTTTAAATCTGTTGGTATTTGAATTACCCCAAATCGAGAATAACCAATCTTTAAATCATAACTTAAACGGCGCTCTGGATGACTGAGAGTAGCGTAAGCTTCGTTAATTTCCTGAAATTTGGCAGTAGCAACATGATCAGGTAATTCTGTTGTATCTGGATGATACTGTTTACTTAGTTCCCGATAAGCGCGACGTATATCTATGACTGACGCTGAGGGATGCAGTCCCAAGAGGGTGTAATATGTTGTAGTGTTACTGCTTTGTGCCTGTGTCCCAGTTTGACTCACGGTTTTGATTCACTTTGATCACATCTGTTCTTATATTTTAAATTATGACTACTTTTCCCGTCCTAGTGAGGTGCGGGAATTTAGCATTAAACGCAGATAAACGCAGATAAACGCAGATAATTTTTTCCTGATGATGAGAAAACACTATCACAAATCTGCTATTAATATAGCAATCCTGGGTCATTCTTGAGAAATACACTCATAATATGCCCTCACTAATTAATTTCAGTAAGCATTCAGCTATCAGCCGTCAGCCATCAGCTATGTACCTGAAATATGAAAATACAAATAATGAAAAAATTACCATTAAATCAAATCCGCCCTTGGTTTAAAACTTTCAATTTCCCGCAATTTTTCATACAGTTGCCTTTCTTCAGTAGTAATATTTTTCGGTGTGACTATTTGAATTTCTACTAATTGATCACCCCGTTTACCACCTTCTACGGGATAACCTTTATTAGCTAATCTAAATCTTTGACCGGATCTGACTGCGGGGGGAATGGTCATTTTCACAGGACCATCTAAAGTGGGTGCTTCCACCTGTCCACCTAAAACCGCTTCACTGGGAGTTACAGGAATTTGACAGAAAATATTTGCACCTTCTAGTTTAAACAATGGATGGGTTTCAACAGTAATTTTTAAGTATAAATCACCGCCGCCGATCCCTTGATTTCGCAAGCGGATAGTTTGACCCGTAACCATAGCAGGTGGCATAGTTACTTCGAGCGATCGCCCATCTTCTAAACGTATTCTTTCATTACCACCTTGATAAGCTTTTTCTAGAGGTAAAGTTAACCTCGCTTCAATATCTCTGCGAGTAGTACGGGGTGGTGTGTTAACTGTATAAGCAACTTTGGTTCTGGGAGTGCGAAACGGGTCGCTAGTAGTTGTACTATCAGTATTAGTTCTGGTATCTTTGCGACTGCTAACACCTATGACTGTATTAATAAAACTTTCAAAATCAGGAAACTCGCTGGGATCTACCTCTTGACTAGTACGGGTGTTGGTGCGACTATCTCCCCAACCCTTTGGTTTTGGTGACTGTTTGCTACCAGCAAAGCCTTTTTGTTTCCAGTAGCGGCTAAATTGATCATATTGCGATCGCCTACTCGGATCGGACAAAATTTCATAAGCCTCACCAATAGTCTTAAATTTTTCTTCTGCTTCCTTGTCACCAGGATTAAGATCAGGGTGATATTGCCTTGCTAACCTGCGATAAACCTTTTTAATTTCTTCGCTAGAGGCTTCTTTTGTGACTCCCAAAATCTCGTAATAATCGCGGAAATTTTGCAAGTTTTGCATAGTCAGTTATCAGTTATTAGTTATCAGTGGGAACAGGGAACACTTCGACAAGCTCAGTGCATCGCAGGGAATAGGGAACAGGGAACAGGGAATAGGGAATAGTAAGAGACAAAAGTTACAATTTTCATTTCTCCTGCCTTCTGACTTCTACCTTCTGCCTGCTGACTCCTGAATCTAAAATTTACAGCCAATCATCGTCATCATCCCAATTATCCTGGTAGCTGGGACGACTGGGACGGGGGGGAGGACTGTTATCATAAGAGGAAGAACGATTTTCTCGACCATAGTCTCTTCCATATTCCCTGCCATTGCCTCTACCATTGCCTCTACCATAGTCTCTGTTATAAGAATCCCGTTCTCGATAGGTTTCTCTGGGAGAATAATCCCGTTCCCGTTCTTTATCACCTGTGAAGATTTCCCGAATCGCACCAAATAAATCTTCGTCTTCATCTTCAGCATAATACTCACGGACTTCTCGATTTAGCTCATAGAGAGCATCTTGCAAGTCTGAGTAAGCCTGATCAATGCCCCGATCATCATCATCTTTTAAACTTTCTCGCAGTTCCCGGCAAATATTGTCAATGCGTTGACGACGGTTGCGAGCAAACTGCATCCCCATTTCTAAGGCTACTTCCCGCAGTTGTCTTTCTGCTTGTAAAATCAAAGCTTCGGAACGAGTCCGTTTTTCTACTCTTTCTTTCCGTTCCCGGTCAATATCAGCATATTTCTGAGCATCTTGAATCATTCTGTTAATTTCTGATTCACTCAAAGTAGAAGCACCTTGAATAGTAATACTCTGTTCTCGTCCAGTTGTCCGATCTAATGCCATTACCTGTAAAATACCGTTGGCATCTATATCAAAAGCTACTTGAATTTGCGGTATACCTCTAGGTGCTGGGGGAATACCATACAGTTTGAAACGTCCCAAGGATTTGTTATCTGCTGCCATTTCCCTTTCCCCTTGGACTACGTGAATTTCTACACTGTTTTGGTTATTTTCCGATGTAGAAAAAATATCAGATCGTCTGACGGGGATGGTGGTATTGCGGGGAATGAGTTTTTTCATCACACCACCTATGGTTTCTAAACCCAAGGATAAGGGTGTGACATCTAATAACAGGACATCCTTTGTTTCTCCTGCCAGAATACCTGCTTGAATAGCTGCACCTACGGCTACCACTTCATCAGGGTTGACGTTTTCGCTGGCTTCAATGCCAATTAAATCCTGTACTAGCTGTTTCACCATTGGCATTCTGGTTGAACCACCTACTAATACAACTTCTTCAATATCTACAGGTGATAGTCCGGCATCTTTTAACGCCCGTTTGACTGGGTTACGAATACGACTGATTAAGTCAGCACATAAACCTTCAAACTGGGAACGGGTGAGGCGAGTTTCTAAATGTTTGGGTCCGTCCTCGGTAGCGGTGATAAAGGGTAGGTTAATATCGGTAACGCTGACGGCAGAAAGTTCAATTTTGGCTTTTTCTGCGGCTTCCATTAACCGTTGTAAAGCTTGGCGATCGCGTCTTAAATCTACTCCTTCTGCTTCTAAAAACTGCTCCGCTAACCAATCAACTATTTTTTTGTCAAAATCATTACCACCTAACTGAGTATCTCCACTGGTAGCTTTAACTTCAAAAACTCCGTCACCTACTTCTAGAATAGAAACATCAAAAGTTCCACCACCCAAGTCAAAAACCAGGATGGTTTCTACGTCACCTCTTTCTAATCCGTAGGCTAGGGAAGCGGCGGTAGGTTCATTAAGAATACGTAGCACTTCTAAACCTGCGATTCTGCCAGCATCGCGAGTAGCTTGACGTTGAGAATCATTAAAATAAGCAGGTACTGTAATTACAGCCCCTGTAACAGGTTCACCCAAATAACGACTAGCGTCAGCCGCCAATTTCTTCAGCACCATTGCTGAAATTTCTTCCGGGGCAAATTCTTTATTTAATCGCGGACAGGCAACTTTAATACTGCCCATTTCATCCTTACGAATGGTGTAGGGTACGCGCTTGGAATCTGGATTAAGTTCAGCATACCTGCGCCCAAGGAAGCGTTTAACTGCAAAAAAAGTATTTTGGGGATTCAGCACAGTTTGCCGTCTGGCCATTTGCCCTACCACCCTTTCGCCTTCCTTGCTGAAGCCGACAACAGAAGGGGTGGTTCGCATACCTTCAGCATTGGCAATCACCACCGGCTTGCCACCCTCCATCACGGCGACTACTGAGTTGGTTGTACCCAAGTCGATGCCGACTACCTTGCCCATGCGTTACTCTTCTCCTGCTGCGTGTTTGACTACATCTATATATTATGATTGGGAGGCATATTTTCCGCTTGCAACCAGATGTTAAAAACCGCCCAATGGTATAATTATCATCATTAATTCCATAAATTCAATAATTTAGATAATTTAGAGAAATTGTAGCTTAACCTGTCACTTGCCAAACATAGGATAGCATTTGCAGAAAGGGAACAGGGAACAGGGAACAGGGAACAGGGAACAGAAGGCACTCATACAAAATTAATAATTTTCTTTCCCAATCACCAATCACCAGTCACCAGTCACCAGTCACCAGTCACCAATCACCATCTTGACTTTAAAACAAAGATTGCAAAATCATCTCCAAGAAATTGCACGGGAACGCGATCCTTATATGGCCAGTGCGGGACATTTCTTTGTTCAAGAATACATCCGCAACGAATTAGGACAATGGGGAAGTGTGGAAATCCACACCTTTAAAGTGGGGAGTAAAAGTTGTAATAACCTGATTTTAAATTTACCTGCTCAAGAGAAAAGACAAAAGCTTGATTTTCCTCCGATTTTGGTGGGCGCTCATTATGATGGTGTACCTGGTACTGTAGCCGCTGATGATAATGCTACTGGGGTGGCAGTTTTGTTAGAATTTGCCAGAACTTTTACCCAAGCACCTGCTAGATATCCTTTGCGCTTGGTTGCTTTTGATATGGAAGAATATGGTTTGTTAGGTAGTGCTGACTATGCAGCTTTATTACACCAACAAAAGCAACGTCTACGTTTAATGATTTCTTTGGAAATGTTAGGATATCGGGATTGCAGACCTGGTTCGCAAAGATATCCAGCTTTTTTAGATAGATTGTACCCCAATACTGGAGATTTTATTGGTTTAATTGGCAATTTACGGACTTTAGGAGATTTAGTCAATATCCGTAGTGCTATTAGTAAATCGGGTTTACCTTGTCAGTTACTACCAGTACCAAATCGGGGTTTATTAGTTCCCCAAACTCGACTAAGTGATCATGCACCTTTTTGGGATCAAGGTTATCCAGCAATTATGGTGACAGATACGGCATTTATGCGAAATCCTAATTATCACAAACCGAGTGATACTATTGCTAGTTTGGATTTAGATTTTCTTGTTGGTGTTTGTGAAGGTTTGGAAAGCGGTATTAGGTGTTTGTAAATTTGAATAAAAGTTTAAACAGAAAAATAGCCGATTTCTTTTGGAAAATTTACAGCCAAAGCCTGGTATATTATTAGATCCTTTTTCAGGAAGGCGATCTGGTTTATAGTGAAAAATAGGGAACATCCCAATTTTTAGAAAATAACCTCAGCAACACCAAAAACTCTATTTTTCTCTCTTCCCTTCGTATCCTTTTTGTCCTACCTTGCGGGAACACTTCAGTTAAGGTGGTTTGTTCATTTCACGTCTTTAAATCAGGCAAAAAATAAACTTATATATTTGGGATACTCCTGAAAAATATCCCCGAATTCTTCACAAAATTGAACTTTATTAACGTGATTGAAAGGCTAATTCTGCATCACCTAACCACAATTTCACATTACTAAGCTGTTACACAGCTAAATTGTATAATCCTAATATTCTAAACTCTTGTTTAACAGGCAAGATGCCTGTTCCACTTATATAAATTAAATGCACAACAGCTTACATTTTACTTCCGTCTTTTACTTACGCCTACAAAATGAATTAGAGTTTTCGAGTTATTCTTAATAATTGATGAAAAAACGTACTTCTGTAAATTATGGCTGAACTACCCAAAACCCTAGAAGATGCGATCGCTCAATCTCGTGAAGCGGTAAAATCGGCTTTAGCTGATGGTATCACTCGCATTCAAGTTGAGTTACTGTTCCCAGAACTCAAATTTATGCCAGTTGCAGAACAATTTCTCCCTGTATTCGCTGAATATGAATCTGGTCTTAAAGTCTTCTTTGCAGATGCTGGTGCAGCCGCTTTAGCCTGTCGAGACTGGGCAGATGTACCATTTAAAATTTTAGATATCGGTACAGGAAGAACTGCTTCCCTAGAAGCAAAAATTCAGCCAGAAGATGAAATTTTCCTGTTTATCGCCCCTACTTCCGTAGAAGTACCCCAACTAGAAAAACTTTGTGAATTAATTGGTGAACGCCCCTTTGTCATGTTAAACCCCCGTCTGGAAGACTCCGGTACAGTGGGTATAGGTTATGCAGCGCGAGAAACCCGCAAACGTTTCATTAGTACCATTGAATCTTGCTATTATCTGCGTCCTGTCGATGATGAAAGCGCCCTTATGCGCTGCTATCCTGGAGATTGGGAAGTGTGGTTAGAAACCGCAGGCGAATATCAAAAAATAGCTGAATTACCTAAAAAACCATCAGGTGATGAAATAGACATGATCCTGATGAAAGAACAACCACAAACCACTGACGGAACACCCGCGAAAAAACCCAGTGTGTTTAAGAGTTTGCAGCGGTTTATCAAGGCGTTGAGTAGTTAGGTTTCCGCCAATTTACAACTTAATGTAGAGATGTGGTATTCACAGATGTTGTATACAGCCTCTCTACACAGGTTATTGGTTTATAAATATAAAATCAGCATAGTAAATTAGCATAGTAAATAATATTATGTCTGCCCAATCACTTACCATGTAGGTGTTCCATTACCAATTACCAATTAACAATTACCAATTACCAATTACCAATTACCAGCCTCCACAGATATGATAAGTGTTCAACCGGACATTATATAACTATTTACAGGGCAAAAATATGATATAAAGCTACCAAAAAACAATTAAAAAACCATTGACAAATTATCAAAATTATTCTAATCTTTATCTTATAATTGAAATCTGTGCGCCCATATATAACCCTTTTTAATTACTGCTGATAAATGAATAAGTGATAACTAATAACTAATTAAATATTGGGGCTGAATTTGGAAAAAATGCTATCTTCCCCTCAGCCATGCAAATTTGCCAAAATCCCAATTGTTCCAACCCCTTCAACCCCAACTACAGTAAGTTTTGCATCGTTTGTGGACATGATAAATTTGGTGAAATCCTCAGAAACCGTTACCGTGTTTTGCGGTTATTAGGTGAAGGTGGGTTTAGCAAAACTTACGCAGCAGAAGATGTAGACAGACTAGACGCACCTTGCGTTATTAAGCAATTTTTCCCCCAAGTGCAGGGAACAGGACAACGAGCAAAAGCCGCAGAATTTTTCAAAGAAGAGGCTTTTCGGTTGTATGAACTAGGAGAAAACCATCCGCAAATTCCCCGTTTATTAGCTTACTTTGAACAAGGTTCAAGTTTGTATTTAGTGCAGGAATTTATTATTGGGAAAACACTCCTAGAAGAAGTCAAAGAAAAGACGTATACTGAGAAAGAAGTGCGTCAACTGCTAATAGACTTATTACCAGTTATTGATTTTATTCACAAAAAAAACGTTATCCATCGGGATATTAAACCAGAGAATATTATTAGAAGAAATGCAGACCAAAAACCTGTATTAATTGACTTTGGTGGTGCAAAACAAGTCACCCAAACAAGTATAGCTAGACAAGCAACAGCTATTTATACATTAGGATATGCACCCACAGAACAAATGGCAGGTTTTGCTTGTCATGGAAGTGACTTATATGCTTTGGGTGTAACTTGTGTGAGATTATTAACTCAAGATTTACCCATGCAACATACCTATGGATTGAAAGATCCTCTGTATGATCCGATGAATGCAAAATGGTTATGGAAACAACGTTTACAAGAAAAAGGGATTACTATTAGTGAAGAATTAACATACATTTTAGATCATTTGCTACAACATTTTCCTAGTGATAGATATCAGTCAGCAATAGAAGTGTTACATGATTTAAAACATGATTTCCCAAATAATTTACCAAATAATTTCCCAAATTATTTAAACATCGAATCATCAACACCGATAGAGTTAAAATTTGCCCCTATTATCGAAACACCTACAAAACAACAAAAAATTATTGTTCCTGTTCCAGATTTAGAAACATTTGATTTTGAGATTATTACTGTAGATACAGGAGGGAGAGAACTTTACCGAGACAGAGGAAAGTCCCAATTTTTCGCAGAAGAATTGAATAGAAACGTCACCTTAGAAATGGTATCAATTCCTGGTGGTAGTTTTTTAATGGGTTCACCAGAATTTGAAGGTAATGCGGATGAACATCCCCAACATCGAGTGAAAATAGAACCTTTTTATATAGGGAAATATCCCATTACTCAAGCACAATGGAAAGCGGTAGCAGCATTACCCAAAGTTACTCAAGATTTAAATCCCAACCCAGCAAAATTTAAAGGTGCAAATTTACCGATAGAAAACGTTTCTTGGTATGAAGCAATAGAATTTTGTTTGCGGTTGTCGCTGAAAACAGGAAGAAATTATCGTTTACCGAGTGAAGCAGAATGGGAGTACGCTTGTCGTGCAGGAACTACCACATCTTTTCATTTTGGGGAAACAGTAACTTCTGATTTAATTAATTGTAACGGTAGTGAAATTTATGCAATTGAACCCAAAAGTAATTTCTACAACAAAATAACAGATGTAGGCAGTTTGGATATAGCAAATGCCTTTGGGTTGTATGATATGCACGGGTTAGTTTGGGAATGGTGTGCAGATCCTTGGCATAATAATTATCATGGCGCACCTGTAAATGGTAGTGTCTGGGATATTGGTGGTGATATCCATCGTCGGGTTTTGCGCGGTGGTGCTTGGAATTTTAGCGCGGAACTTTGTCGCAGTGCTAGTCGCAGTTGGAATGAAGCGGAAAGTGGTTTAAGAATGTCGGGTTTTCGGGTGGTGTTTTCCGCTGAAGTTTAAATGTCAACAATAATGAGATAGGGGTTTAGCATTGCTAAACCCCTACATTTTACTTTGTGAGTATAGGTTGACTAAACCAGCTTTAAATCAGGATATTCAGCAAACAAATCATCAGAAGTCAAAGTATCACCTTCTGCTTGGGGAGTCCACAACACTTCAATAGCTAAAACTTGCTCACCGGGAAGACTACCAACTTGTCGTAAAGCTTGACGTAAGTCGTCGGCGCTATTAATTTGGGGAATGTCCCATTTACCCAAGGTTGCAGCTAATAAGGTGACAATAATATACTCTCCTGGACCTTCACTAATTAAACGGGTAGGGTTATCCACATCACCGGGTAATTCTTTAGCCAAAACAGATTTTAACTGATTGTTGACATTAGAAAGAGTTTCTTCGCTAAATTTGCTACGTTCAGCCAAGGATAAACGGTTAAATTGAGATTCAGCCGCGTTTAACTTAGCTTGTTGTGTACCACCACCAGCATAAACCCAATATTCAGGATGACGCAGCAAAGCTAAACTTGCTTCTTGTAAAATTTCTGCTCTTCCTTCTGGAGTGTTGGTATCAGCTTTTTCAGCTATTTGGTTAAGTTCGCTTTGTAAACCTCTAGCTTGTGCTAATAAACCAACTTGTAACCGAGTGATAGAAACATTGGGGTTACTGCTATAAGTTACTTCTTCAGTATCTCCACTGGTGACACGACGGAAAGTTTGGACTAAAAAGTTAGCGATCGCAAAGAAAATCAAAATTGTGAACAGTCCACCAAAACCACCACCAATACCCCAAAAAGGTATCAGGAAAGGAAAACCAAAACCACCACCAGGATAATATCCCCCACCACCAGGAGGTGAGTATGTACGAGGTGTGTAAGTCCTGCTTGATGGCATTCTAAACGAACCGCCGCCAATACGTCCACCACTGCGTGCAGCTAAAGCACCATCAGCATTACCCAATGCTAAAGCCAAAACTAGACCCAGGACAAAAGAAATTTTTAACAGGGGTTTGAGGATTCGTTGTAATTTTTTTTGCATAAACAAGCTACCAAAAAACAATATTTTTAAGATTTTTCTCCTATTGCTAGGATTCAGACAAGGTAGAACATAATCACCACAATCTGCCGCAGGGATTGTCAGCCATATCTTTAATCTACCGTGAATGCACACTACTTGGCAGGGAAGACAGCGAAGATTCCTTGGTTGATAACCGTACCGCAAAATATCTGTACCAGTGCAAAACTTTGGAATCAATTAATTATTACCTTCTCTGGAGCATGACATACTTAACAGCAATAATTTTAACTTAGGTATAACAACCTCTCGGTTAAATTATTTTTGATAGTGAATAAATTTTTTCCGGATCAAGAACCTATGTTCAGCACATATTGGTAAGGAGGTTTAAGTAATCAGTTATCAGTAATTAGCTATCAGTAATCAGCTATTACCTTGAGAAAGCTTGGTAAAATTACACCAGTATTAATCAAAGCAAATGACAACCTATTTATTGATAGTTTTCGTTTTCATACTTATAATCTATCCAACACAATAAATAATAATATTAACTATGAGGAATTACAAAATATTATGTGATTTAAATCATCATTTTGATAGAAGAAGCATAATTCAAAGTATCATTTATTCATGACTTTTTGGCATTTTGGCATGAATTTTGGCAAAATTCAAGCTAATCTACTAAGTATCAGCTAGATTTAATTTTTCCAGCAGTCGCTATACAATTACTGGAGCATATCAACGAGCAACTCTAGCTTTATTTCATCGTGTCAAAATAATCATGTTAAAAATCCTCCTTTGGTAAGAAATTGGCAGACAAGAAACAAATGTTTGATACCAATTTGATACCAATTTTTTGAGCAAATGGGGATAATCAATATTGATTAAAAATTCTGGCATGAATATATTGAACCAAGTTTTGTAGCTACAATTTGCAAAATCAATCAGGAGCATCCCAATTTTGACCAAATGAACGCAGCAACACTAAAAAATCTCTCATAATCTCTTATCTTTGTGTCTTTTGCGTCCTTTGCGGTTCAATCATATCAAGTCTTGGAGCATTTTATTTCCCTAGATAAAAATAAATTTACACATTTGGGATGCTCCCAATCAATCTCTAAACACGATCAAGTTTACTTTACAGATTGATAAGGCTATTTTCATACTTCTTAAAGTTTAAATACATTATTTAATTAGATGCTTTTAACCTTGTTCCCTGTTAAAAGTTCCCTACTGTAGTTTAAAAATTTGCAGCTTATTTATCAACCTGAATTATGGAACATATTTCACAACTAGGAACACAAATTAGGGAGAAAACTGCTTGTCCAGATATTTTAGTTATCTCCCGCATCTTTCATCCCCAAGAAGCTGTCATTGGAGAATATATTTATAATCGTTGTTTACAAGATCCAGACAGAGTAATTGTACTGGCTGCTGGTTGCTGTGGAGATAAAATATTTGATAAATCACAACAGTTTCCTGTTTATCGTTGGACTAACTTGAGTCTTTGGCTGAGTTTATTTGGTGGTAATTTTTTGAGCATTATAATCAAGCCATTATTCAATTTTTTTAACTTTGTTTGCTCATTATTACTAGCCATAAGATTATATTTTCGCTATCATTACCGTTACATCGAATGGTGTCACGGCTACGATTTTCCAGCTTTGTTATTACTCAGTTATATCTTACCGATTCGCTTTTTTATCTACCTCCACGGTAATGATTTGGTTGATATTTCCCGTCATCCTTTATGGCGATTTTTATTGAAAATTACCCTCAAAAGAGCCGAAGGAATTGTTTGTAACAATTCTTATATTAGAGAAACTTTAAGAAATATTTTTCGCTTAGATACTCCTACTCATGTCATTAACCCAATAGTAAGACTAGAAAAGTTTGGTACTCCTAGCAATCTCAGTCATCTGGATGATTTACGTATCCGCTTACGTCAAACTTACAACATTTCTGAAACAGCAATTGTCATTCTTTCTGTCGGTAAATTAATTAAAAATAAAAACTTTGACAAAGTAATAGATAACATTCCTTTACTATTAACTATTGGCGTAGATGTTCATTACATAATTTGCGGAATAGGACTTTGTGAACAACAACTAAAATCCCAATGTCAGCGTTTGCGGGTGGATAAAAGAGTGCATTTTGCTGGGAATGTACCAGAACGGGAATTAGCCAATTATTATGCAGCCTGTGACATTTTCGCCATGCTAAATTTACAGGAAGACAAAGCCAGAAACATAGATAATTTTGATAATTTTGATAATTTTGAAATAGTTCATTTAGAAGCAGGATACTTTGGTAAACCTGTAATCGCCTCTCGCTTAGGGAGTATTTTGGATGCAGTCCACCATGAAGAAAATGGCCTGTTGGTAGATCCCAATTCTGGTTATGAAGTTTTACAAGCTTTCAAAAGATTATGTCAAGACCAACAACTGCGGGAAAAACTCGGTCGTCAAGGACAAGAATTAGCCAAACGCAAAACCTATCACCGCTGGTTATATAATCCTGAATCTCGTTATTCTTGTCTATTGAATTAGATGACTGGGGACTGGGGACTGGGTAATCAATTTGATGTTTCCCAATCACCAATCAACTATCAACTATCAACTATCAACTATCAACTATCAACTATCAACTATCAACTGTCACCTGTCACCTGTAACCTCTTCTATCCTCCACCGACGATGGTAACAACTTCTAGGCGATCGCCATCTTTAATTTGAGTTTCTGTCCAAAACTGACGGTGTAAAATTTCACCATTATATTCCACCGCTACCAAGCGGGGATTAAAACCCAACTGCTGAAGTAATTCTGGTAAAAGCGTTGGGGATAAACAACTGCGTGTTTCCCCGTTCACTTGTAAACTAATTTGATTAGACATAATTCGTAATTGGTAATTACGTTATTTATCTTCCCAGTCCCCAGTCACCAGTCACCAGTCCCCTACTTCCTATAAAGCTGAGAAATAAAATATTGTGTGACTAAAGTAGGTTGTTCAGCTTGCATGAGCGATCGCACCACAGCTACCCGTTGCGCTCCCGCATCCATGACATCATTAATATTACTGGCATCTATGCCCCCAATAGCAAACCAAGGAATTTGACAATTTTTAGCCGCATACCTCACATAATCTAAACCTGCTGCGGCTTTACCTGCTTTAGTCGGTGTTTCATATACAGGACCCACACCAATATAATCCGCACCTTCAGCAATTGCCCCTTGCATTTCTTTTTGATTTGTGGTAGAGCGACCGATCAACCGCTGGGGACCCAACAACTGACGGGCTACAGCAATAGGTATATCTTGTTGTCCCAAATGTACCCCATCTGCATCTACAGCCAAAGCCAAATCTATACGGTCATTAATGATAAACAAAGCGCCATAATCGTGACATAGCTGCCGTAGTTTTCTAGCTCTATCTAAACGAATCATATCATCAGCAGATTTTTCTCGATACTGTAGCAAAGTTAACCCGCCTTTGAGACAAGCTTCCACAATTTCCAACAAATTATCTACCGGGGATGTTACCAGATACAGACGCGATCGCCAAAGTAACTGATGACGTTGATAACCCATCAAAGTGCTTTCCAGGGTGTAAACCTGATAGCGCATTTGCTTAAAAGTTTTCCCCATTTCGGCATCATGAAGCTTGCCATATTCTTCCAAAACCCGCAAAGCTTCTTGTATACGGCAAAAATTAGCTTGTAACAAAGATGTAATTGAACTTCGTTGTTCTTCTTGGGGATGGGTTAAATCAGTACCAATATCACCTGGCGTATCTCGTGCTGCCCTGATTTGTGCAGTATGCCACTTAGAGACCTCTTGACGGAGGTGCTTACAGTCTTCAGCTAACTGGGCATCATTTAAACCAAAACGACACCATTCCTCAATAATTCGCAACCCTTCGCGGGCGCGATCCAAATTTGCGTCTAAAATGCGATAAACCACTTGTTGTATTTGTTGTGTTTGGCTGTGGGCTTCGACCATTAAAATAACCTTGCTTGTAGTCTCACAGAAACATCCAGCCTCTTAAATAATATCTGCATCTTTGCGGTTTTTTGTGAAAAATTGACTAAATTTACCCGGATCAAAAACAGGCACTGGGTGAAAAATAAGAATATTATGGACAAGACTGGTTGAGCGGATAAAAATCATTTGTGTGTTTTTCAGGAGTTATATAAAGTTTATGCCTCCCCTTCAAGAGTTTCATAAGCGTCTACCAAATATCCCTTTACAAAAGCGGATTTGCTCCTACCTACTTAAACCTTCAGTTCTGCCCACCTCAATATTAAGTGTGAGCGTTGCTTTAGGAATAGGAAGTATAGCACTTTTAGACACAAATTTTAGCAGCGCCATTGCTCAGATTACCATCAGATCAGAACAGAAATTTAACGATGAGAGTACAATTTCTCAAGTTAACCTGCTGTTTGTCAACCCCAGTATCGGCAATGACCAAAATGGGAATGGTAGTCGAAACGCTCCTTTTGGGACAATTACTCAAGCTTTGCAACTAGCACAATCAAATACTGTGATTATGCTGGCTACTGGTACATACAGCGCCAACACAGGAGAAGTATTTCCCTTAATCATCAAACCAGGTGTAGCTATTCAAGGAAATATTGGTAAAAAAGGCAAAGGAGTAAATATTGTTGGTGGTGGTGACTATCTCAGTCGCAGCTTTGGCCGTCAAAACGTAGCCATTGTAGGTGCAAATCAAGCCAGTTTAAGCGGTGTTACTGTCACCAACTCTAACAGCCGTGGTTATGGTTTATGGATTGAATTTGCTAATACGGTAGTTGAGGAAAACACCTTTACCAGCAATACCCAAGATGGAATTTCCATCACTGGTAATGCTACTCCCAGCATTCGCAAAAATTATTTTCAGGGTAATGGTGCTAATGGAATTACAATTTCTGGTGATGCCCGTCCTGAAATTAGGGAAAATCTCTTTCAAAGTACCGGTTTTGGGATTAACATTGCCCAAAATGCGGCTCCCGTAGTGGTTGGTAATCAGATTTTAGACAATAGATCAGGGATTGTAGTTCAAGCCAATACTAGCCCAGTTTTGCGGAATAATCTCATTCAAGGCAGTCAAGAAGATGGTTTAGTAGTCATTGCCCAAGCTACACCAGATTTAGGTAATAGCAGAGAACCGGGTGGTAATGAATTTAGAAATAATCGTCGTTATGATATTAACGCCAAAGCTGCTAAACAAGTAGTTTATGCTGCTGGCAATAACCTCAACAAAAATCGCATTAGCGGCAATGTAGATACTAGCGGCACAACAGCACCAATAGTCAGAAATTCTCCACCTACTTCTGTACCTGTAGAGGAAATAGCTACAGAAACAGAAATAGTTTTTGCTGCTGCCAACATTCCCCAAAAATTTAACCCATCTCGCGTGATTTTATCGAGTAGCGGAAATACACGCCCAAATAGTCAATCAGGTCAATCACCACAGCTACCAACTACCAATGTTAACGGACAGGGTTCTTTGCCCAGAAATAATTCCCAAAACACATCGGAATTAAATTATGTGCAGGTTGAACCAGGGGTTATTGAGTTTGTTGCACCTCAACTTATGAGAAATCAACAACCCGATAACCCAAAAACTATTAGTAATTCTAGAATAGCCACAGCACCCAGAAGCTATACAAATACTCGTCCGGGTGTACGTTATCGGGTTGTAGTGCCGGTTATCAGTGACTCACAACAGGAATTAGTGCGTTCAATAGTTCCTGATGCTTTTTCCAGAGTCTTACAAGGTCGCAGAGTCATGCAAGTGGGCGTTTTTAGCAGTCAAGATAGTGCTAATCAAATGGTTCAAACCTTGAGTAGCATGGGTTTGAGAGGCATTATTCAGCCTCTTAATTAGGGTTTGCTGAAAAAGTTATCTGTGAAGGCTAGGTGACAGGTGCTACGCCACGGTGACAGTTTCAAGAGTTGGATAGGAACGATTTTTTCTTTAAGTAGGAATTAAGTGCAAGGTTTTTCAGTTGCCACCTCATAAAAGCTGGCACTTTTTGAAAGCACTTCGGCTTATTCGACTGCGCCCTTCGACTGCGCCCTTCGACTGCGCCCTTCGACACCGCCCTTCGACACCGCCCTTCGACACCGCCCTTCGACACCGCCCTTCGACACCGCTCAGGACAGGCTCAGGACAGGCTCAGGACAGGCTCAGGACAGGCTCAGGACAGGCTCAGGACAGGCTCAGGACAGGCTCAGGACAGGCTCAGGACAG
>NZ_JAQMTI010000322.1:0-21574 GCF_028329225.1 Sphaerospermopsis kisseleviana CS-549
CGCTGCGATTAATTTAAAACAAGAAGCGGTCAGATTGATCGTGTTAGCCTGTGGACTAGATAGTGCCGACACTGCTAGGGTGAAACAGGAAGAAAAAGCCAACTTTTGTTAGCATTAGTTAGCTTTTTTGTATCGGCAGAATCAACCACAAAGCAACGAAGGACACGAAGGAAAGAGGGTTTGAGAGATATTTTGCGTAAGTCCTAATAGTTAAGCGTCAAACCTTTGCTATTTCAGATGTGTCACCTGTGGTTTGCAGCAATGCGGGTACGGCCTCTTCATCAAATATGGCTAAGTCGAACCAGAAAGTAGTACCTACACCAACTTCACTGACTAAATGTACTTGACTATGATGTCTTTCCATGATGTTTCTGACAATTGATAAACCTAAACCTGTACCTTCCAGGGTGTGAACTCGATTTTCCACCCGGAAGAAGCGGTCAAATATTGCCTGTTGGTCTTCTGGGGCGATACCTATACCTGTATCACTAATTTCAATCCTGACTAGGGGATGCTTTTGTTCTGATATGGGAGGCTTTAGCTGGTAGGCGCGAATGGCTACTTGACCACCTGCGGGAGTGAATTTGAGCGCATTACCGATTAAATTACCAAAAACTTGCAGTAATAAATCATAATTACCCATTACTAGCGGTAAATTCGGGGCTACTTCCTGAACCAGTTCAATTCCTTTATCTTTGGCGTTGAGTTGGTAAGTGCGTAAGGTCTGCTCTAATGCTTGTGCTAAATCAACACCATCAAAGTTGTAAGTGCGACCGGATTCTAGTTTTGATAAATCTAATACATCGTTGACTAAGCGGGTAAGTCTGTCGGTTTCATGATTTACAGTTGCGAGAAATTCGCGGCGGTCTTCTGCTCCTAAGTCTTCACCGTAGTCATGGAGTGTTTCTATATAGGTCTTGATATTAAATAATGGTGTGCGTAGTTCGTGAGAAATATTGCTGATAAATTGACTTTTGGCTTCATTCAGTTCTACTTCACGGGTGATATCTTGCACTGTAATGGCGATACCTTTAATACTTTCTCGTTGCAGGTTCAGGACTGTGGTTAAAAGAATACGGATAGTGCGTTTGGTGGGTTGGTTGAGGGGGATGCGGAACTCAGCACTTTCACATTCACCGGCTGCCATTTCGTACAAGGTGCGGGTAATTTCCATTTGTACGCTTTGGGGTAAGTTATGCAGTACATTCTTACCTACCACATCAACCCCTTCCCAGGCAAAAATGCGTCGTGCTGTGGGGTTGACTAAAATTACCTGCATATTGTTGTCAATTAATACTGCACCATCGGCAATGGTGGAAACCAAGGTTTCTAATTTGGCTTTTTCGGCGGTTAATTCTTCTATGTTTTGTTCTTCGTAGCGTTCTAGACGCTCTGCCATTTCATTAAAGCTGAAAATAAGCTCTCCTAGTTCCCCTCCCAGTGGTAGGTCAATTCGCTGTTTAAAATTCCCGGCGGCAATTTGTTTAACGCCTACTAATAGTTCTTTAATTGGTTTTGTAATGGTTAAAGCGTTAATTACTCCTGCTAAAATAACCATCACCCAAATTGTGATAAATACAGCGATGGTGACATCACGGGTAAAGTTGGAGGAAATGACTACTGTGGGGTTGGGGTTGATGCCAATGGCCAACACGCCTAAATATTTTTGATCCTCTATTAAAGGAATAAATACATCTGTGACTAAACCATCTGGGGTGTTATGTTGGCGTACCATTGGCTGGTCATCGTCACCAGGATAATCTTCTGGTAGTTGTATTTTTCGTTTGATGGTGAGGGAGTTTTCTACTTCGGTTTCCCAAAAAGGAATGCCAAAAAAGATTTTCCCGGTTTCATCAGAGTAAAGCATATATCTGACGCTAGATGTACTGCTGTAGAAACGTTGGGAAAATTGGGCTACCTCTGTGAGATTGTTTTCCGCGATGAGTGGGGCAACGTTGGAAGCTAGTAGTAGTCCCAGGTCACGACCAAAGCGGGTATCGTTAAGACGTGCATCTTGTTGAATGGTGTTGACTGCCCAAAAAGTTAGGCCACTCATGAATAAGGAAACAACTAGGGTGGCGACTGCTAGAAGTTTGGTTTGGAGGGTAAATTCATACCACCAATGGCTAATGACGTTGCGGATTGTTGTGAAAAAAGCCAGCATCTTAAATATATTTATATATATAGGACTCCTATTTGATTTTTGAACAGAACTCAGTACATGGTTCGGCTTCGCTCACCATAAATACTGACAGCCTTCTTTCCTGTTCCCTGTTCCCTGTTCCCTGTTCCCTGTTCCCTGTTCCCTGTTCCCTGCCTCCACGAAAAATTCATGAATCAAATCGGATCACTATAGCTGTTAGTAGTTGTGTGTTTTCTGTCTCAACCATTTAAAAATTAACAGTTAATTCAAAAAAGGTGTTAGGGAGAAATGGGGAAGATGGAATGGTGGGGAGGTGGAAAACCTACTAACCTGCTAAATTACAGTCTATTTTATCTGAATGAGGTACACAAAGGCGGGCAGGATGCCCACCCCACAAGATTTATTATATTAAAATGTTAATATGTGTACTTCATTTACCTGCAAAGTGCTGTATCACTTTGTTTTCAAGACACGATGACCGATATCTCGACGGTAGTACATTCCTGAAAATTGAATGTGTTTGATTCCAGTGTAAGCTTGGGCGATCGCTTGCTGAAAATTTTCTCCCATTCCAGTAATATTTAAGACTCTACCACCGTCTGTAACGATTTGCTGGTCTGAGTTCAGCTTTGTGCCGGCATGAAATACTATTGCACCTACTGTTTCTGCTGCTTCAATACCAGTGATCACTTGGCCTGTCTCATAATCTCCAGGATAACCACCTGAAGCAGCAACTACTGTAGCTGCTGCACCTGGTTTCCAAGTTAGAGGTGGCATTTCTCCTAAACGCTGCTGGATACAAGCTAAGATTAAATCTTCTAAGGGTGTATCTAGCAAAGGTAAAATGACTTGAGTTTCTGGATCACCAAAGCGACAGTTAAATTCTAAAACGCTAAAGTCGCCATTGTCTGCAACCATTAAACCAGCGTACAAAACTCCCCGGTAGTCAATACCTCTATTTCTTAAAGCTGTGATGGTTCTTTCTAAAACTTCTGTTTGCACACGCCCCATTAATTCCGGTGTGGCGATGGGTGTAGGCGTATACACTCCCATACCTCCGGTATTTTCTCCGGTGTCGCCTTCTCCTATGCGTTTATGATCTTGAGCAGGTAACAAGGGGCGAATGGTTAACCCGTCTGTTAATGCTAAAACTGAAACTTCTTGACCTAATAAGCATTCTTCAATGACAACAAAATTACCTGCACTGCCAAACTGTCCTTGAAAAATAGCATCTATAGCGGTTTCTGCTTGTTCAACGGTTTGGGCTACTATGACACCTTTACCAGCAGCTAAACCATCAGCTTTAATGACAATTGGCACTCCCTCTGCTTGTACATAAGCTTTTGCTGCTGCTGCTTCTTGAAAAACTGCCGCTTTAGCCGTGGGAACTCCTGCCTCTTGCATTAAAGCTTTAGCCCAGGCTTTACTAGCTTCTATTTGCGCTCCGGCTTTGTTTGGACCAAATACCATCAGTCCTTTACTTTGCAGATAGTCTGTAATACCCTTTGCTAAAGGTACTTCTGGACCAACCACTACTAAAGAAATGCCCTTTTCCAGAGCAAATTTGCCTATGCCTTCAAAGTCATTTACCGCTAAAGGCAAATTTTGGCAACGTTCCATTGTTGCAGTACCGCCATTCCCAGGTACACAGACAACTTGCTCAATTTTGTCTGATTGTAGCAGTTTCCACGCTAGAGCGTGTTCACGTCCCCCATTACCGACAACTAAAACTTTCACTTATTTCCTCGTGCGTTCCTGTCAAAGTGCGAATGCCACAAAGTTACTCGCAGATTAATTTTTTCACTAATTATCCTAATAATCAAGGTCTGAACGGGCAAGGGGAAACTAGGAACACTTAATTTAGTAAGTCAAATTCATCACGATTTACTAAAATTGTCAACAAACTATAAAGTTTTGTGGTTTTTAGTAAAAAGAAAATGTCTAGTTAAAAAATTAGCACAACTTAGCATAACTTATTAACAGTTAGAATGACGTTGATAAAAAAAAATCATAAACATTTCAAAACATGAGGAACATGACTAAAATTATCGTTACTGGGGCTGCTGGGTTTATAGGTTCTCACTTGGTCAATACCTTATTGCAACAGGGAGAACAAGTAATTGGCATTGATGAATTTAATGATTATTATGATCCACAGTTAAAGCGAAAAAATATTGCCACCTTTGAAAATTCACCGAATTTTACTTTAGTTGAAGGGGATATTCAATTTTTAGATTTGCCAAAACTTTTTCAAGATGTGGAAATAGTATATCATCAGGCAGCACAAGCTGGGGTGAGAAATTCCTGGGGTCAGGGTTTTCGGGCTTATACGGAACGGAATATTAACACTACACAGGTTTTGTTGGAAGCTGCTAAGGATGCTTGCCGGTTGAAAAGGTTAGTATTTGCCTCAACATCCAGTGTATATGGTGATGCGGAAACTTTACCAACTCATGAGGAAATTGCACCTAAACCGGTTTCACCCTATGGTATCACTAAGTTAGCTGCTGAAAGGTTGTGTGGACTATATCATAAAAATTTTGGTGTGCCTTTTGTTTCTTTGCGGTATTTTACGGTTTATGGTCCAAGACAAAGACCAGATATGGCATTTCATAAGTTTTTTAAAGGGGTTTTGCAGGATGAGGCTATTCCTGTCTATGCTGATGGACAGCAAACGCGAGATTTTACATTTGTCAGTGATGCGGTTGCTGCTAACTTAGCTGCTGCTACTGCACCAGAAGCGGTGGGAGAAATTTTTAACATTGGTGGTGGTAGTAGGGTGGTTTTAACTGAAGTTTTGGATACGATGGAAGAAATTGTTGGTAAGCCTCTTAAACGCAATCATATTGAAAAGGCTATGGGTGATGCGCGTCATACTGCTGCTGATGTTTCTAAGGCGCGAAAAATTCTTGGTTATCGGCCACAGGTTTCTTTGAGGGAGGGTTTAGCAAAAGAATGGGAGTGGGTTAAGTCTTTGTATTTGTAGTTGTTGATCCCCCCAACCACCCTTAAAAAGGGGGGCTTTTAATTTTTAATTTTTAATTTTTAATTTTCATTATTCCCATTGTTGAAATTTCTCGATGCTATTGCGAAGTAAAGAAGTAATTTGAGTGCGTCGGGTTTCAAAGTTGGCTGCTATATAAATTAAAAGAATGCCTACTAATAAGCCAATTATCCATTTTAAGAAGGAGTAACTGAGGCTGAAAATTACTAATTGATAAATGCTGGTAATGATAAAAGTTGCTGTACCAACATACAGGAAGGCACGTATTTTTAAAGCTAGTCCGGCAAAGATAGCAATAAGGCTAAAAATACCGGGTATGTAAGGTAAATTTTGATAAAATAATATTGTCCATCCACAAATTAAGCTACTACCAATTGTTCTGATTAAATGACGTATTAGTTTAAATTCTTGTGGTTTTAATTGTGGGTCTATTTGGGCAATATATAATATTGATAAGCTGATGGGTGTGATATACCATAAGCTATCTGTGAAGTTTAATTGAATAAACCATTTAAATAATGCCCAATTAATTAAAATTACACTAATGTAGGTAAAGCGAATTTGTCTGGTTGTTGTAGACAGAAAGATATAGTATAAAGCAGCAATAATTAAGGTCAGGGGATAAATTTGCTGTTGGGTAATTCCGATGATGATTAATGGTAGAATGTATGATGTACGTTGCCACGGTGTTTTTGACCAACCTAATTTTTCCCAAGGTGTAATGTAGAGGAAGTAGGCAAAGATGCAAGCTAAAGCACCGTTCCAAGGTGTTAACTGTTGAGTTAAAAAGCTACCTATGGGTAAATTTTGTAGATAAATACCTGTTATCCCTGCTGTTAATAAACCTAGATAAACCCAAATTTCATCTTTACTGATATTACTAACAGTTTGTACAGGTTGATGGAAATTATTTCTTCTTCCTTGCCATATTCCATAGCGGGTTAAAAATAGTCCTGTTCCTATAGCTGGATAAAGGTTAATTTCTGTGGGAACTGTGACAGCAGCTAATAATAAAATGCTACTCCAAAACCAATGTAAATGGGCAATATTTTTTAATTCTCCTGGTGTGAGACAAAAATAATTTATTAACCAAGGGGAAAGGATACGGTAAGCATACATGATGCTAGTTCCTAACGCTGACATAGCTATTAAACCATCTCTTAATGCACCTCCTGTAGCTTCAGACATTTGATAAAATAGCAGTTCATAAGCAGAAATTGATATCCCAATAATGCCAAAATAAAGTAATGGTTTAAATTCTTCTCTTCTCCTTCCTACACCAACTAAAATTAAGGCTATCCCTAAACTATATAAACCTGTCCAGTCGGTAAAGGTGTTGAACCTTAATAAAACACTAAATGCACCATAAATTATGGGTAAAATATGGAAACTTTGAGGTATAGTTTGATATTGTGCTTGATATTTTCTGCGCCACAATTCACCGAATAGTTGAGTTATTAAACCCAAGGCAATATTAGCAATTCCTATTTTAATAATTGATGGTTCACCAAAACCTAAAATTTCCGCCACTAACAATTCTAAACACCAACCAATGCTATAAAATGCCCAGTTTGTTAATTGTTGATAAGTACGATAAATAATGGCAGTTAAAGTTATTGATGTAGCCAATAAATAGAAAATTTCGGCATTGCTATTTACCGTATACACAAGGAATGAATGTAAGGTAATTCCTATTAATTCTATGGTAGATAGTGCAATAGCCCATTTATCACTTGCTGCTGCGTAAATAAGGGTTAATTCGGTATTTTTTATTAAAAGTATGGTACGTCCTAACCATAAAGTAAAGATAGCAAAACCACCAACCAAAAACCAAACTGATAAAGCTAAATTTGGTATATTCCACAATAATGCAGCAATAAAACTCAGTCCAAAACCGATGGTTAAAGCAGCAGTTTCTTGTTTTATTAAATAGCGGGTATTGACAAACAACACACTTGCACTTACACCCAAACTAATTAATCTTGTTTCTGTTAAAGGTAGGGTTAAAAATTGGGCAGCAATGACAGATAAAATACTCAAAAAAGTATTAAAAGTGCGATGTTGTTCATCATGAGTGAGAATAGCTAAACCTGTAAGTGCTAAAGGTGTAATTAACCAAATAACTCCCCAATTGTGATCAGATAATAATTGTACATTTACCAACAATAAAGAAAAACTCAAGGTAGCAAGTGCTAAACCAATATACCAAGCACTACGTTTCCAAATTCCTGCACCGAGACTAAATACCCATTCTGCAACCATGACAGTTAACAAAATTGTTGCCCAAATTTCTTTACTCAAATTTGGTGATAACCAATTGATAGCAGAAAAAACAGCCAACAAACCTGTAACATGAGTTAAATACAGTAAATGGGGAAGAGACGCATAGCGTTTAGTAACGATAGCTAAAGTAATGGCAGACAATAAAAGATTGAGTGTTAATAAGGTAGAATTTAGTAAAGCGAACATTGTTAAGCAAACCCCTAATAATAGGGTTAGCTGTTTACCAAAAACTGCTAATTCTTCTTTTTGTTCATGATGCAATTTTTCTGTGAGAATTAACATCAATATTAAATAAGGGAATAAAGCAATACTCAATAATGCTAAAGGTTGATTTTGAGAATTAGTCAGATAAGTTGCTGTATTAATGATAAATTGCTGTAATGTTTCTGGTACTATCCGCCAACTTAACCAGCTTGTTTGTAAACCAATCAAGAAAATAGCTGTGAAATCAATTTTTGAGTTATGAATTTGTAAACGCTGACTAAAAACCCATAAACTTAAACTACTGATAATTATTGCTTGTTGTGGTTGAGTGAACACTGAAACTAACCAACCTAAAAATAATAAAATTCCCCCTATTTTTTGCCAAATAGCAGCAACAGAGGGGGCAGATTTAATATTTTTAGCTGATAACCAAACCGCTAACAAACCACAAATACTAATTGCTAAACCTAACTGCGTGACATTAACACCAGCAACAAAAATGGCTCGAAATAATAATCCTAATAAACCATAAATAATGACTACAAAATAAATTCCTACTCCCCAGCTATCATCCTGTGTGTCGATATTTTCTCTTGGTTGTTTGAGTTTTTGATAAACTGTAATTAAGGTTGTACATACTATTGCTATATAAACAGCAGTTAGGGGAAAACCTGATATTTTCCAACCCCAATGTAAATAACTTAAACTGAGAATATTCAAAAATGGTAACTTCCCTGATGGAAAATTACTAATAATTGTGCGATTTTTAGCAAGTAAAACTGTAATGGTTGATAGAAATAAAGAAGCAATAGCTAATACTAACCAGTTAATAGGATTATTCCATAAATTAAAGCTATCCATTGCCCAAAAATTAACAGGCACTAATAACCAAGTGACAATTAATAATGTCTGTGCTGTCAATTTTAAATTATCTTGTTTACCTGCCCAAAAAGTAAAACCACCAAATGTTAAAGTATAAGCTAATAAAACTCCATATTGTCCAATAGCGGGAAATTTTTCCCATTGACTTGCTGCTAAAACACCAGAGGATAAAACGACTAAAAACACTCCTAAAAATAATAACCATCTCACACTTAATTCTTCACCTAATGATTGCAGCATCGCAGTGATAAAATTAGGTTGAGGTGGTGTTTGTGGTTTTGGGGTTGAGGTGGCAATTAATGGTTTTGATGTGGTAGTCTTTGTCAATACTGCTTGTGTTTGATATTCTAATTGTGGTTGTAATTGTGGTTGTAATTGTGGTTGTAATTGTGGTTGTAAAACTACAGCACAAACTAGATAAGTTTGACATATTTGCCTAACTTTGGCATCAGATATTAAACCTAGACGCAACCAAATATCTAAACCTTCTAATAACTGAGGATGGGAACTAGGTATTCTCAGTTCAACTGTTAGTAGAGGATCACGGGATGATGACATAAGTTTCAACCGTATCAGTAGATACTTATATTTTGATTGTATTGTTACAATATTTTGGTGTTTGTTGTGCCAGTTCTCAGAATATCTTACGCAAAGCCGCAAAAACACAAAGAAAAGTTAAGTTTTATCGCTAAAAGTACAAGGTATGTTGTAGCCATTTGCTAAAACTGTCACTTTAGAGGTTTAATTATTGCTGCTGGAGTAAGTTCTGTGTGTGTTTTGTGTGGGGGATGGTTAATGTTTATATCCTTCCCCTCTAAAAATAAAAATTAATCTGTACCAGCTTTCTGTTCTTGATACAATTGTTTAAACAAAGCTTGTTGTTTTTTATGATCTACAATGGGTGCAGGATAACCAACTGCACGACGTTCTAAGGGTGTAATATTTCCACTTATTAAATATTCTGTATCTACAGATTTCAATTCTCTCACCCATTGTCTGATATATTCACCATCAGCATCAAATTTCTGTGCTTGACTAGCTGGGTTAAAAATTCTTAATGGTTTGGGGTCCATTCCACTTGACGCACTCCATTGCCAACCACCATTATTAGCAGATAAGTCACCGTCGATGAGTTTCTGCATAAAATATTTTTCTCCCCATTGCGGGTTTATAATTAAATCTTTGGTTAAAAAACTGGCTACTATCATTCTACATCTATTGTGCATCCAGCCTGTTTCATTTAATTGTCGCATGGCTGCATCAACTATGGGATAACCTGTTTTTCCTTCACACCAAGCTTGAAAATGTTTTTCGTTATTTCGCCAATGAAAGTTTTTAAAAACTTCTCTATATGCACCTTCAGCTAATTCTGGAAAATGGTACATGGCGTGTTGATAAAATTCCCGCCAAGCTAATTCTTTTTGCCAAGCGATAATATTATTAGTGAATTCTTCACTGTTACTATTTGCTAATAATTCTGCGGTTTTATGCCAAATTTTTCTTACTCCTATCACACCAAATTTTAAGGCTGGACTTAATAAAGATGTACCTTCAATAGCAGGATAATTTCTTTGTTCATCATATTCATTAATCACAAACTTGGTAAATTTGTCTAATTTTTTATGTGCTGCTGTTTCTCCTGGTGCAATTATTAATTCCCTATCCCAAATAAAACCTAAATCTTTCGCTGATGGTAAATTAATTGTGCCTGTTTTTTTAGCTATTTCCTGTTCTGCATCTGTTAAATTTTCGCAGTTTTCTAAAGTTGCAACTGGGTTATTTTTAGGTTTGCTACTCCAATTTTTCCAGAAGGGAGTATAAACTGTGTAAGGAGTTTTTGAACCACTAAAAATCTCATCGGGTGAATGTAATAATTGATCCCAATTTTTCTCTAGAGTCTGAATACTTTTTTCTTTAAGTGCCAAAATTACACTTTTATCCCGTGTTTGTGCGTAGGGTTCTACATCCCAATTCCAAAAAACTGCTTTTGCTTTCAAAGCTTCAGCTAATTTGGGAATGGCTGTTACTGGATTATCTTGTAAAATTAATAACTGACTACCTGCTTGAAGATATCGTTGTTGCAATGCTTGTAAACAACCAATCATGTAACTAACTCTAGCAGATGCAACATCATCCTGTTGCAAAATGTCAGGATCTACACAAAAAACACCTACTACCTTTGCAGTTTGTTTTCTAGCTGCTGCTAGTCCTGTATTATCGGAAATACGTAAGTCTCGACGATGCCAAAATAAAATCAGGTCAGACATTTGTTGACAATGGTTACAATATAGTTTATTTGTACTATGATACTACTAATGGTATTATTTAGCATCATGCAAGTGATTAATTTTTATGTAAGGACTGATAATAAAGCAGAGTTTTCACGTCATTCTTGATAATTTATAAAAAAACTTACTGTTATGGATTTCTGCTACAAATAAATATTCTGACTCCTGACTCCTGTACGGGCGAAGCATTCGGAAAATAGCCTTTTCATAAAATTGATAATTTGTCGACCGAATGCTTCGCCCCTACGACTCTTTGAACTCCTGAACTCCTGATTTTATAAAGTATCGTTAAAAACACCTAATTATCGATCGGCAATAGTGGCTATTTGAGACAATTTTCAGTAAACTGTTGTTAATAGAGAATTTAGTATTTTATCATGGCAATTTTATTACTGGAAGACGGAACAACGGAAAGTGATTTAAGTGCGATCGCTCATGAGTTAGAACCTCTAGGTATTAAACTCAGACATTATGATCCGGGGACATCTTTACTTTTTCCAGAACTGATGGAACAAGAAACCGTTACAGATGTCGAAAAGCGTCATATTGTAGGACTTCATAACAGCGTGTTTGAGTTTTTTCAGCAAGAAAATGGTTATTTGTGGAGTGATTTACTCAATATACATCCTGGTTCGCCAAATTTGGAAACTTGGATGGCTACTTATGGACGTTATCACACCCATAATGCTGCAGAAGCTATTTATTTGTTAGCAGGAGAAATAATTTATGGTTTTGTGAAACCTGATCGCACTCAAGTACAACTGTTAATTACATCACAAGACTATTTACACATTCCCGCCGGAGTAGAACATTGGTGTAGTTTCTCAGCATCTTTACATTTTAAGGTAATACGCTATTTCACAACTGTCGAGGGTTGGGTGCCAATTTACACAGGTACTCATCAACAGTTTAAAATTTAGCTTTTGAGAAAGTGCATCTACCAATAATCTACTTTCGGCGAGTCTGGGTAAAATAGATTCGCTTTAATTTTTTAATTTTTTGGGAAAAACCGATTATTTACTACAGGAAAGTTAAAGCTTGTCCGCGAATTTCCGTATTTACCTTTCCTTGATCATAAACAATTTCACCACCGACAATAGTTGTCACAGGCCACCCTGTCAAATTCCAACCTTCAAAGGAATTCCAACCACATTTACTTAAAACTTCTTCCCGCTTTACTGGTTTGTAGGTATTTAAATCTACTAAAACTAAATCCGCATCGTATCCAGGGGTAATTTCTCCCTTGTTGGGAATACCATAAGCGGTAGCTACTGCTTTAGACATCCAGTTCACAACTTGGGAAACAGTACATTTTCCAGCCATTGCTGAGGTTAACATTAAAGGTAGAGAGGTTTCCACACCTGGCATACCGGAAGGAGTATTCGGGTAAGTTTGACCTTTTTCTTCTAAAGTATGTGGTGCATGGTCAGTAGCGATAAAATCAATCACACCATCTCGTAAAGCTTGCCAAAGAACTTCATTATCATGGGGCGATCGCAACGGTGGGTTCATCTGTGCTAATGTGCCAATAGTTTGATAAGCACTGGTATTTAATAACAAATGTTGTGGAGTCACTTCCGCTGTCACCCAACTCGGTTTATCTTCACGCAGTAACTCCGCTTCTTCAGCAGTTGACATATGTAGAATATGTAACCGTCGTTGATATTTCTTAGAAAGCTTCAATGCTAATTGTGTCGCATTCAAAGCAGCTTGATTATCTTGAATTTGGGAATGAATAGCCGGATCATGAATACCAGCAAACTCTTGACGACGTTGGTTAATTCTCGCTTGATCCTCTGCATGAACAGCAATTAAACGACTACCATGAGCAAAAATCTGCTCTAGTACAGTTTCCTGGTCAACCAGTAATTGACCGTGCATAGACCCCATAAAAATCTTAATACCCGGAGTGGGTTGGGCAGAAACTAATTCTGTTAAATTATCGCCCGTTGCGCCAATAAAAAAGCCATAATTAACTAAGCACTTATTGGCAGCCCTTTGTAGTTTATCATCTAAGGCTGACTGGCTGGTTGTCAAAGGTCTTGTATTCGGCATTTCCAGAAAAGAGGTGACACCGCCTCTAGCACAAGCACAACTAGCAGTAAACAAGTCCTCCTTGTATTCCAAACCGGGTTCGCGGAAATGTACTTGCGGATCAATGACTCCCGGCAACAAAGTTAAACCTTGTGCGTCTATTTCTTGAGTTGGTGTGGCATAAGAGATTTCTGACGCTACCTCGACTATTTTACCGCCTTGGGTCAGCACATCCCCAATTATAAACTCACCATTGGGTAGAATTACGCGTGCTTGGCGAATCAGTAAACTTTTAGCAGATGACATAAATTTAATCAGTTATCAGTTCACAGTTAACAGTTATCAGTTTTATCTTCTCCTATATGTTAAAAGAAAATTAATTTCTACTCAGTCACAAACTTCTAGCAACCCATATCAACATCTATTAGGAAAAATCACTTGTCTAGTTAAAATATTAAAATAACAATAACATCACAGTCTCTCTCATCAGTTCAGTGCTTGTCTGTTACCCTAAATTTCAGTAATTTCATGCAAAATCAAGTGTCTGATAAAAACTCTAGCCAACAACCTGATAATTCCTGGATCGTCGAGCTAGGCAAAACTGTTATATTGAGCGTCTTTCTAGCTTTGGGGATTCGCACCCTAGTCGCTGAAGCGCGTTGGATTCCTACAGGGTCAATGGAACCGACGCTGCACGGTGTACAAGACCAATGGAAGGCTGATAAGATTATTGTCGATAAGGTGACATATAAATTTGCTAACCCACAGCGAGGGGATATAGTTGTATTTTCACCCACAGATGAACTCAAAAGAGAACAATACCATGATGCCTTTATTAAACGCATTATAGGTTTACCAGGAGAAAAAATAGAACTTAAAGACGGCAAAGTATATATTAATAAAAAATATCTGCCAGAAGAACAATATTTATTTACCTCATCCCGTACTGTTGTGGATGTTTGTGCATCAGGATCGCAACCTCCTTTCTTAGCGAAACCGCAAACCATACCAACTGATTCATACTTAGTGTTAGGTGACAATCGTGGTAGTAGTTATGATGGACGCTGTTGGGGTTTAGTACCACGGGAAAATATTATTGGTCGTGCTGTGATTCGTTTTTGGCCTCTGAATAAAATTGGCGGTCTTGATAAGTCTCCTTTGTATCCATCTCAAAATTAAGAAGGCAGGAGGCAGGAGGCAGGAGGCAAATATTTCTCCCCTACTCCCCTACTCCCCATCTGCTGATCAAAAAATTGGATTTTTTCCTGATCGGGGGCTGCAATTTTGATGGCAAAAAAAGCATAATAGAAGGGTGACCAAACTCTTAGCCCCTTTACAATCCCTAAAACAAGGTAACTGGTTTAAGCTGATTTGTGGAGCCAGTTTCCAACATCTACCGGCGGTCAGAAGTTTAACTTTAGCCTATACTTTGGCGGGTGCTGACTGCATAGATGTGGCTGCTGATCCGGCTGTAATTAATGCCGCTCAGGAAGCTTTACTGGTTGCTAAAACTCTTGTTAAAGATGCTCAAGCGAGAGGCTTTAATTTTTCAGGCCATTTACCCTTGTTAATGGTCAGCCTTAACGATGGAGAAGATCCCCATTTTAGAAAAGCCCAATTTAATCCTATTTATTGTCCACAAGATTGCCCTAGACCCTGTGAAAAGATTTGTCCAGCCCAAGCTATAGTTTTTAACAATCAAAAAGATAGCTTTTCAGGAATTATTGCCGAAAAATGTTATGGCTGTGGGCGTTGCATTCCTGTTTGTCCTTATGAGATAATTGATACAGCATCATATCTGTCAACGCCGGGAGCGATTGCACCATTGATCATGTCAACGGGAATAGATGCCATAGAAATTCATACAAAAGTAGGGCGTTTGGCAGAGTTTCAGCGTTTGTGGGAGGCGATCGCTCCTTGGGCAGATCAATTAAAGTTATTAGCTATCAGTTGCAATGATGGTGATGGTTTAATTGATTACCTACAAACAATTTATGATCTAATTTCACCCCGTACCCAAACCTTGATTTGGCAAACAGACGGGCGCTCTATGAGTGGTGATATCGGTAATGGTACTACCATAGCAGCCATAAAATTAGGACAAAAAGTTTTGGCAGCAAATCTACCGGGATATGTGCAGTTAGCTGGGGGTACTAATAGCTACACAGTTCCTAAATTAAAGGCTATGGGACTTTTAAACGATTTTAGATTGCCGATTTTAGATTTTGGATTAGAAAATGACAATCCAAAATCCAAAATTCAAAATCCAAAATCCAAAATTGCTGGTGTAGCCTATGGTAGCTATGCTCGTGTGTTGCTGTCATCAGTTATTGACAAGTTGGAAAATCAGGAGGTGAGTTCCACTGGTGTTAAGGCAAGTCTGCGCCTTGAGGATGAACCGGAATTACTTTGGCAAGCTGTAAAACTTGCTGATTCTCTCGTTTCTCAGATTAAGTCACAGTAAGAGCGTTAAATTGCTCATTCGTTATCTCTAAAAACGTCACCACCATAGAAAGCATGACGATTACAGAAGACCTGCAAAAGTTACTGGACATTTTACCCCAAGACCTGCAACAGCAACTAGATAACCATCCTAAAAGAGATCATTTAGTTGAAGTGGTTTTGGATCTAGGTCGTCGCCCAGAAGCTCGCTTTCCTCATGCTGCTGAGTATCTGAGCGAATCCCCTGTCACTCAAGCACAAATAGATGATTGTATTCAACGAGTCGGAACCTTTGGTGGAGATAATCGGGCGGGTATTGAGCAAACTTTACATCGGATCAGTGCTATCCGCAACCGCAATGGTAAAATTATTGGCTTGACTTGTCGTGTGGGTCGGGCGGTATTTGGTACTATTGGCATGATCCGCGATTTGGTAGAAACTGGTAAATCAATTCTCATGCTTGGTCGTCCCGGTGTAGGTAAAACTACTGCTTTGCGGGAAATTGCCCGTGTGTTGGCAGATGAATTGAATAAACGAGTGGTGATAATTGACACCTCAAATGAAATTGCCGGGGATGGTGATGTTGCTCACCCAGCTATTGGTCGCGCTCGGCGGATGCAGGTAGCAAAACCAGAATTACAGCATCAGGTGATGATTGAGGCAGTGGAAAACCATATGCCAGAAGTGATTGTCATTGATGAAATTGGTACAGAATTGGAAGCTTTAGCTGCCCGTACAATTGCGGAGAGAGGTGTACAATTAGTGGGGACTGCCCACGGAAACCAAATTGAAAACTTGATCAAAAACCCCACCCTTTCTGATTTGGTAGGGGGTATTCAAGCGGTGACGCTAGGAGATGACGAAGCGAGAAGACGCGGTTCACAAAAAACGGTGTTGGAACGCAAAGCGCCTCCCACCTTTGAAATTGCTGTGGAAATGTTGGAGAGACAACGCTGGGTAGTACACGAAAGCGTGTCTGATACCGTTGATACTCTATTAAGAGGTCGTCAAGCTAACCCACAAACGCGCACTGTGGACGACAAGGGTAAGGTGTCTATTACTAGACAGTTATCTGTGGTTAATGGTCGCGGTGGTCATTTAGCTAGTGAGGATGAATCTTTTCCCGCAGTTAAACAAGTTAATGGCTGGCGTGCTTCTGGTCAAATGGTAGCTTTACCTCCTTTGTCTGTGGAAAGGGAACGGGTAACGGGACGCAGCGAGTTTGACCGCTTGTTAGATGAGTCTTTGAATTATGGTGAAAGTATTGATTTCGGTCATACTAAATCACCAGGTCCCAATGGGGAAGATTTGCCTTTGCACGTTTACCCCTATGGAGTGAGTCGTCACCAGTTGGAACAGGTGATTGGGGTGTTAAGTTTGCCTGTGGTCTTGACAAAAGACATAGATAGTGCTGATGCGATTCTGGCGTTGCGATCGCACGTCAAAAATCACGCGAAATTAAGGCAAATGGCTAAGGCGCGTCATGTCCCTATTCATGTGATTAAGTCCAGCACTATTCCCCAGATTACTCGCGGTTTACGGCGTTTGTTGAACATTGACGAGCCGGAAATTACCGATGATCAGGAATTACAATTGTTTTTGCACAGTGGTAGTGATGACGAAATAGACGCATTAGAAGAAGCAAGATTAGCGGTTGAACAAATTGTCATTCCTAAAGGTCAGCCAGTGGAGTTGTTACCCCGTTCTGCTCAGGTGCGGAAAATGCAGCATGAGTTGGTGGAACATTATCGGCTTAAATCTCATAGTTTTGGTGAAGAACCAAATCGCAGATTAAGGATTTATCCAGCTTAATTTCACCTTTAACCCCCTTTCTGATGTGGAGAGGGGGCTAATAATGACATCAAATCATCCAAAATCAGAAAATCAAAGATTTACGAGTAGCAAATAAATGAATCATCAAACTACCTTTAAAGAAATTGCTTCTCAAGTGCAATTATTTCAGAGTATAGAACAGAAAGAAAGATTTATATTTGTGCTTGGTGCTTTAACATCTCGGTTAATTAGTTTACATAAAGCAGCCGAAATTATGGAAATGGATACAGAAATATTTTTGAAAATTTTAGAATTAATGGGAATAGATTTTTCATATCTTACCGTTGACGATATTGCTATAGAAAAAAACTGGTAAAGATCATGAAAATAGTTTTTAACTCTTCTCCTTTGATTTTTTTATCTCGGTTAGATTTCCTTGATTTATTTCTGACTATGGAAGCTGAATTTTTATTACCAGAAAGTGTTAAAGAAGAAATCAGTGCTAAACAAGATCAATCATCCATACATATTAATAAACTAATCAGCGAAAATAAATTAACAGTACAAAAAGTACAATTAGTTTCTCTAGCTAATCGTTTAAATGAGTTCTTAGGAATAGGAGAATCTGAAGCTATTACTTTAGGGGTAGAATTACAACCAGATTATATTATTTTAGATGACTTTGCTGCTAGAAAAGAAGCAATAAGATTAGGATTAAACATTAAAGGAACTTTAGCAATAATTCGTAAATTACAACTAGATGGTAAAATTAATATTTCGGATTTAGATATATTGTACCAAAAAATCAGGGATGTTAATTTTAGAATCAAGCGAGAAATTTTTGATAGTATTTTTGAGTATTGATACATGAATGATGCTCAATCTTTACAGTAATTTATCACATATTCCCGAAAAACGGGAGACAATGAAAACATGACTTTATCTTCTTTAATTTTCACCACTAAATACCGTTGTTGTAAAGATTGTACACCATTATTAAAATCAACAGAAGATAAATTTAATTTTTGTGTTAACCTTTGTCTTAATTCTTCTCTGGAAATCGGTTTTTCAATTTTACTCAGTTGTAATACTATTTGTTGTTCTATCGGTGATAAACGGTTAAATGTCTCTTGAAAATGAGACTGCATTTGTTGGGTAATATGTAATATATTCTCTGCTAAAAAATCGGCAACTTCACCATCATAATTTTTATTGATTAAGACGGTAATAGTTTTTAAAAACATCAAATTACCTTGGTATAAGGTAATAAGATTTAACCAACTATCCTGATTTGTTAATCCTGTATTTTGGAGGATTTCAGGATGATATAAACCTGAGAGTTCTAAAGATTTGATGGGATATAATTCTGGATCTAAAGATTCCATTTCTGGACATTGTTCTTGACTAATTACAATAATATTACCTTGATGTTGGGTTTCTGTAATTATTTTGAATAGGGTTTGATAATCTTGATATTCTGGTTGATATTTTCCCGCAAGTTCACCAGGTGTAAAGATATTTTGGATGTCATCAAGGATGATTAAACATTTGTTGTTGGTGAGAATATCAAGTAATTGTTTTATTTTATCGTCTAAGGTTTCTTTAGGTTGTTGTTCACAGGTGTTGAATAAGTCGTTAAGAAGTTGGGTTAAGGGTTTAGGGTATTTGAGGGTTTTCCAGATAATGATTTCAAATTTATCGAGGTTTAAATCTAGGAATCTTTTTACTAGGGTGGTTTTACCTATTCCTGATGTTCCTAAGATGGAGGTTAAGCGGGTGTTTTGGTTTAGTATCCATCGTGTGAGGGTTTGCAGTTCGGTTTCTCGGTTGTGAAATTTGATTATTTGGGGTGATAGGGTGAGATCATGGTAAATTGATTTAGGTTGATTATTTATATTAGTTTCTTGATTTTGTTTATTAGGATGAGTTAGTGTTTGTGGATAATAAAAATTATTATTACTACCATTTATATTATAAATATTAGAATTGTCAGATGATTTAATATATCCTCTTTCTAATGTAGAACGGAAATTAGTTTTTTTAATATCTTCATTCAATGCTTTAGATAAAAGTTGCCATAATTCCGCACCTACATCACCTATATGATTTTTAGTAACATTGTGTTTTTGTGCAATATCATCATAGGTTTGTCTTTCCCATGTTCCTGCAATGACAGCAGTTTGAATATCATCTAGATGCTTTCCAGTTTTATCAAAGACTATCTGATCAACAAATTTTACAACTTCGTTTACAGTCATAAAAGCTATACATAGTATGGTTTTTAACCATTATAGCTAAATGTGATCCCATTTTTTCCGATCTTTTCCGGTTTTTTTCTTAATATTGTGTAATGCAAATACCCATCAGATCCAAACTTTTCCTATAGCCAGTTAAATCTTAATTGAGTTATTTGTGATACACACATTTATTTTTGCAAAAAATGACCTTATCAAAGTTTTTAACTACTTTAGGTATAACAACAACTTTAGCGGTATCTTCAATAGTTGGTTTATCTAACACAAAACAAGTTCAAGCTCAAGCTAAGAGTCCTTATCTAATTCTGGCAAATACTAATATAGCTAGTTTGGTAATATCCAGTACAGACGATATTCGGGGCTGGAGTTGGAATGGCACTACTGCTTCGTATATAGCTGTTAATGCGGATGGGGGTAACACTCTTTATGTTCGTTCTTTCGATGGTCAAAAATTTGGATCTGTAAGATCAAGTCAAAGCATATCTAGTACAGACGATATTCGGGGTTGGAGTTGGAATGGTACTACCGCTTCCTATGTGGTTACTAATGCGGATGGAGGTAGCACTCTTTATATTCGACCTTTCAATGGTCAAAAATTTGGACCTGTAAGATCAAGTCAAAGCATATCTAGTACAGACGATATTCGGGGTTGGAGTTGGAATGGCACAACGGCTTCCTATGTGGCTACTAATGCGGATGGAGGTAGCACTCTTTATATTCGACCTTTCAATGGTCAAACACTCTAACATACAAGGTTGAGTTTCGTTTCTCAACCCAACTCTGATATAAAATTTTCATAAAATGAGCGATCGCTGTTTGATGTAGGCATAGAGAGCGATCGCTTTTTTTAATTTTATGCTAACATTAAATTAAATCTAAATTTAGTGCAGAGTCACCAACCATGATTAATCTCAGTCAAGATATTCAATCCCTCTCAACCTTCAAACGCAATACCAATGAACTAATTAATCAGATGAAAGAAACCGGAAATCCTCTGATTTTAACAGTTAATGGTAAAGCAGAATTAGTAGTACAAGATGCCGCATCTTATCAAAAAATCCTCGATTATATCAAACAATTAGAAACAATAATTGAGACTAAAAAAGAATTAGAACCCACAAAAAGTAACAACCAAAAAGCACTTGAATTATTAAAAATGTGGGAACAAGAAGGAGATGAACAAGAACAAACAGAAACTTTACAGTATTTATCTCAATCTTTAGAACAAGATCATTTTTCTAATCGTTCCCTATTTTCATCATTATCATAATGCCAAGATTAATTATCCTTGATTCAGGAGTTTTAGGAATTATTACCAACCCCAAATCAACATCTATAGAAGCTCAAAAATGTAAAATATGGTATGCTGACCTTTTAGAAAAAGGTGAAAATATTGCCTTACCAGAAATTGCTAATTATGAAGTGAGAAGAGAATTAATTAGAGCTAACAAAATCAATGGTTTAAAAAGATTAGAACAGTTACAATCAGTATTAATTTATCTTCCTATTACAACTGAGGTAATACTTTTAGCCGCACAATTTTGGGCAGAAGTGAGACAAACAGGAAAAGCAACTGCTGATCCTAAATCTCTTGATGGTGACGTAATTTTAGCAGCACAAGCGAAAATTGCCGAACTAAATGGAAATCAAGTTATTATTGCTACTACAAATGTGAAACATTTATCATTATTTGTAGATGCTCGTGAATGGAATGATATTGAATAAACAGTTTTAGCTTATCGTATCCCTTACGGGAGTCGAAGACATAGGTATCACTTTTTTTAGGGATAATAAAAGAGCGTTAGCGGTAGCTTACTGAAGGTATCGCTTTTTTGATGTATGTAGTAGTAGGTTGGGTTGAAGTAACGAAACCCAACACATATATTAACTTTTAATCAGTTAACCTATTTCATCACAACATAGGTAAGGGTTTAGCATTGCTAAACCCCTACAAATGGTTTTTGTAAATAAATTGCAGATGCAAATAATTCGCTATTTCTAATTGAACTGGAGTAAAACACCAATTTCCCTAGACAAAGAACTAGAACAAATTACAGCTACCTCTAACACAGAAAAACGCTATGCTGATAAATTATATCAAGTGTGGTTACTAGATAACACAGAGATTTGGATATTAATTCACATCGAAGTACAAAGTCAATACGATGAAGAATTTTCCCAAAGAATGTATATCTATAACTACCGATCCTTTGATTTATACCATAAACCAGTAGTTAGTTTAGCCATATTAGGAGATGAAAGCAAA
>NZ_JAQMTI010000323.1:0-2237 GCF_028329225.1 Sphaerospermopsis kisseleviana CS-549
CGCTGCGATTAATTTAAAACAAGAAGCGGTCAGATTGATCGTGTTAGCCTGTGGACTAGATAGTGCCGACACTGCTAGGGTGAAACAGGAAGAAAAAGCCAACTTTTGTTAGCATTAGTTAGCTTTTTTGTATCGGCAGAACACGCTAAATCATCTAAGCTAGATATAAATAACAAAAAATAAAAATATGCTAGATTTTCTTAACCCCCTTTTAGGTCGTCACCCAGAACGCATTAAAGCCAAAGTAGAAATATATACATGGCAAACCTGCCCATATTGTATACGTGCTAAAATGCTGTTATCTTGGAAAGGTGTAAAATTTACCGAATACAAAATAGACGGTAACGAAGAAGCGAGATCAAAAATGGCAGAACGCGCCAACGGTCGCCGTAGCGTACCCCAAATATTTATTAATAGTCAACACATTGGCGGTTGTGATGATCTGTATGAGTTGGATACAAAAGGTCAACTTGATCCGTTGTTAGCTCAGGAAACAGGGAACTCTTAATAGGGAACAGAGAATAGGGTTAGTAGCTAGTTGCTGCGATTAATTTAAAACAAGAAGCGGTCAGATGGATCGTGTTAGCCTGTGGACTAGATAGTGCCGACACTGCTAGGGTGAAACAGGAAGAAAAAGCCAACTTTTGTTAGTATTAGTTAGCTTTTTTGTATCGGAATAGCAGTTATTTACTGATGACCAATCACCAATCCCCAATCACCAATCCCCAATCACCAATCCTCAATCACCAACAATGGATGCATCAGGCTTTAGAATTAGCACAGGTAGCAGGTGAAGCGGGGGAAGTTCCTGTAGGTGCAGTCATTGTTGATGCAGCAGGTAATTTAATAGCTACAGGTGAAAATAGAAAAGAAAGAGACAAAGACCCTACTGCCCATGCGGAAGTGATCGCTATTCGTTCAGCCGCAAAAACCTTACAAAGTTGGCGTTTAGATCAATGTACCCTTTACGTCACATTAGAACCATGTCCAATGTGTGCAGGTGCTATCGTCCATGCACGTTTGGCGACGATTGTCTATGGTGTGGACGATACTAAAACTGGTTCAATACGTACTGTTATTAACATACCCTCAAGCCCCGCATCCAATCACCGTTTACAAGTAGTAGGAGGTATTCTAGAATCAGCTTGTCGTCAACAATTACAGTCCTGGTTTGCAGCAAAAAGACATAAGCATAAATAACAGACAGAGGTTAAACTGTCCAGATAGGAAAACAAAAATTACTCAAGAAAATTTACGGTGGACATAATCAAGTTTGCGTCACATTTTACCAGCTAAATTTCAGCCACCGTTATGAAGGAATTTTACTCTGCGTCTACCAAGTCCCCCTCTCAACTAACAAATATCTCTAAAACTTCTAAGGTGGTTTTTAGTAGATCACAGGTTTCCCCTTGGTTAACTTCTTTAGCCTATAGTTTGGGGCATAATGTGGTGATACCTATGTATTTTGCTAAAATTGACATCCTGGGGCAAGAAAATATCCCCAAAACTGGACCAGTGATTCTTGCACCTACTCACCGTTCCCGTTGGGATTCCTTGCTGTTACCCTATGCTACAGGTCGTTATGTTAGTGGTCGAGATCTGCGATTTATGGTGACAAGCAGTGAGTGTCAAGGAATACAAGGTTGGTTGGTAAAACGCATGGGAGGTTTTCCTGTAGATACTCAAAAACCTGCGATCGCCGCCTTGCGTCATACAGTAGAGTTAATTTCACAGGGAGAAATGTTGGTGATTTATCCCGAAGGTGATATTTTTCGAGATAGCAAAGTTCACCCTTTAAAATCAGGTGTTGCGCGTTTAGCTTTAAGTGCAGAACATCTGCATCTAGGGTTAGACATCAAAATTATTCCTGTAGCTATTAACTATAGTCAACCCTATCCCAATTGGGGAACAGATGTAAGTATTCAAATTGCTGAACCTATAAAAGTACAAGATTATATTCCTGGATTTTTAAAACAAAATGCTAAAAAATTGATCGCAGATTTAACAAATAGATTACAACAATTAAGCCATCAACAATCAAAAATTATATCACATCCAGCAGATTCCCTTCACGAAGTGTGGTGAAACCATAGAGATGAGCAAGTCCTAAGTTGACAATTTCATAGACAAAACTATACTTATATTGACAAAAATCAATATATTTTTAGGAAAAAATCAACTACTTGATATATAATACGGTGATATCAAGTATTGAATTGAGACTATTGCCGACGCGA
>NZ_JAQMTI010000324.1:0-7784 GCF_028329225.1 Sphaerospermopsis kisseleviana CS-549
CCCAATTCCCAATTCCCAATTCCCAATTCCCAATGCCCTATAAATACTTCTCCAACAACAAACTTAACTTCTCCTTAGTTGCGGCTGGTGCATTTGCTAAATTTGTCAAAATTGCATATTTCAAAGCAGAATGGGCATCACTTTGAGGGGGGTTTTCACTTAACCGCTTTACAGTTTCTTGAATTACTTTTTGGGCATTTACCCCATTGCGTTGTAAATTGCCAATCACCATCTCTACTGTGACATTATCATGATCTGGATGCCAACAATCATAATCTGTAACTAAAGCCAAAGTTGCATAAGCAATTTCCGCTTCTCTGGCTAACTTTGCTTCTGGTAAATTGGTCATGCCAATAATTGTTGCACCCCAACTGCGATAAAGATTTGATTCAGCTTTGGTAGAAAATGCAGGACCCTCCATACAGACATAAGTACCTTCACGGTGAAGAGTGACATCAGGTAAATTTAGAGAAGCGATCGCATCAGCTAAAACAGCCGCCAAATTTTTACAAATTGGATCACCAAATGCAATATGCGCTACAATTCCTTCACCAAAAAACGTGGAAATACGGTTTTTAGTTCTGTCAATAAACTGATCTGGAACTACCATATCTAATGGTTTTACCTCTGCTTTCAACGAACCAACTGCACTAGCAGAAATTAAGTATTTTACTCCTAATTGCTTCATAGCATAGATATTGGCACAGAACGGCAATTCAGAAGGTAATAACGTATGATTACGACCATGACGAGCCAAAAAGGCAACTTTTGTATCTGCTAAAGTGCCGATAATTACCGCATCTGATGGTGAGCCAAAAGGTGTTTCTATTTCTATTTCTTCTACATCCTTCAGAGATTCCATTTTGTATAAACCACTGCCACCAATAATTCCAATTTCCGCTAATGTCATATTTTATAAACCTGTGAACTTTTAAACATCTAAGTTATTTTACCGAAAAAATGAATAACCTAAAGCTACAAATTTGCAATTAGATTAAATTTTGTGCGTTTCCGTAGCGCTACGAATGTAAACTTTATCAAAAGTTGATATTTTAGAATAGATTAGCATCGAAAATAAATAAACTGCGAGGTGGAAATATGCAATTTATAGCTAATTCAGATCCCAGCAATTTAGAAGCAATCTTGCAACGCATATTTACCAATCGCCGAATTACGCGCCAAGATCAACATATTATGCAAATCAATCAAGTATTTGATGGTTTAAAAAAAGGCTTAATTAGAGTTGTAGATTAAGAAATTTGAAATTTTAGATTTTGGATTAACTCCATACATCTCAGGTGTTTTATTATCAACATCACTGGTAAGCAGGTATCTATATTTGTTAATATTTGTGATGTAAAAAACCTGAAAATAGGGTAAGTCTTGATTACTATGCCAACATCTGCAATTGATAATAAAAATGCAGCAGCTATTCATGCAGCTAAAGAAAAAGTTGCTGTGTGCGATCGCTCCCATTGGGGACGCATCCGTGTTTCTAGTGATGACAGTCTGCGGTTTTTACACAACCAAAGCACCAATGATTTTCAACGCCTCAAACCAGGTGAAGGTTGTGATACTGTAATGGTTACATCCACAGCCAGAACTATAGATTTAGTAACTGGTTATGTTCTCGATGATGCAGTGTTACTTTTAGTTTCACCCCATCGGCGAGAATTTTTGATGTCATGGTTAGATCGTTACATATTTTTTGCAGACAAGGTAACGTTAACCGATATCACTGATGAAACTGCAACTTTTAGCCTCATCGGACCCCAAAGCGATGCTATTGTAGAAAAATTGGGGGCTGGTTCACTGATTGGTAAACCCAATAATAGTCACATTGTGGTTGATAATATGATTTTTGCCGTGGGTAGTGGGTTAGCTATCCCTGGATATACTCTCATTTTCCCTGTAGCGGAAAAACAAAAACTGTGGGAGAAAATATTAGAATATGATGCGGTAGAATTGAGCGATCGCCATTGGGAAACTTTGCGAATATTACAAGGTCGTCCTGTACCCGATGCAGAAATCACTGATGAGTATAATCCCTTAGAGATCGGTTTGTGGCAAACTGTATCTTTTAATAAAGGTTGTTACATCGGTCAAGAAACTATTGCTAGATTAAACACCTATAAAGGTGTAAAACAATATTTATGGGGAATTAGTCTTAACGCTCCCGCAGCACCAGGAAGCGTGATTACCATAGGAGATGAAAAAGTCGGTAAACTTACCAGTTACACAGAAACCCCTGAAGGTCATTTTGGACTAGGTTACATTCGTTCTAAAGCTGGTGGTGTAGGGTTAAAAGTGCAAGTAGGAAACAGTGAAGGAGAAGTTGTTTCCATCCCCTTTGTTTCTCATGAATATCCATTATAGGTGATTGGTGATTGGTGATTGGTGATTGGTGATTGGGTTATTAACTTCCCCTTTCCCCCTGCACCCTGCACCCTGCCCCCTGCTTTCTTCCCAGTCCCCAGTCACCAGTCCCCAGTCACCTATTCACCCCTGGACAAAATTCATCCATCCAAGCGGGTAAACTGCGGGCGTTAGTAGTAGCAGAAATATAAGAAATTTCTTTGACGGGAAGACCTGTAAATTGATATTTGATAGGAATTGGTTCTGTGATATTTGGTAATCGCCCAATTCCTAATCTATGGGTTTTCTGAGATATTTCTTCCCTAGCTGCGGTAAAATGATGATCTACTGGTTTGCTAATTGTCACCGCAGAAACAGATTGCTGTTTGTGTTCAACACTGGGAACAATTCTTAACAATACCTGTTTTTTTTTCGGTTCAACCCTAGACTGAAAATCTTGTTTTATCTGTGTATCTGTATGAGAACAAGTCACAGAATTTTTGTGAACAATTTGGTTTTTAGCTAAAGATTTTTCTAATTCTAATAAACGCAACTCCTCATCAGGATTAAAATTCAACCCTAAAGCAGCGACTATTTGATCAGGATTATTATTTAACTCCAGAATAAAAGGAAGTATGTGCTGTAAACGCGGTTCTAAAACCGAGAGAGTGGCTAAAATATAACCAGATGAAGGTCGTCTCACACCATCATAGGTGCGCCAAATTTGCATTTTTGTTAACCAAGAAATATTTTCTTGATAGTAAGTTAACCACTTTAATTTTAAAACTTGGCGTAGCTGCTTAATGTCCATCAGTTTTCTCGCTTCCGTGAACAAGATGCTGTTTTCGGATATTTTTTCATCAGCATTATCTCTGAGGATGAAAACGATGATATAGCATTCTGCGGACTCTTTGACCACCTATTAAATGTTTTTCTACCACTAGGTGTACTTCCAGAGGTAAAACCCGACAATACCACACCATCTCAGGTAACACTAGCACCATTGGACCACTACCACACTGACCCAAGCAACCACTAGCTGTAACTGTCACATGGGGAATCGGTAAAGCTTGAAAAGCTGCTAATACTTCTTTTGCACCTTGTTTGATACAGCTACGATGTTGACACACCTGCACACATTTAGTAGATTCTACTTGATCTTCTGTTGGTAGATTTAACATTACTCATTACCTAAATTTTCAATTCTCTTATAAAAGATCAAAAAATCAGCAGTCAACTAAAAAATTTAAATCTTAACTCCTGACTCCTGACTCCTGTACGGGCGAAGCATTCGGGTGATAAATTCTCGATTTTTTCCCAATATTTTTGTCCGAATGCTTCGCCCCTACTGAACTCCTTATAAAAAAGATAGAGGTTGACTCATGTTAGCAGCAAAACCTAAAATTCCTGGATCTCGATGTTCATAAAGTAATTCACCTTGATTATTAAATAAAAATGTTCCACCACGTTGAGTTAAATAAGCAGAATTTGGCACATAAGTTGACCAATTTTTTAATACTTCTACCATATTTTTTAGTCGCAGAGTAGCTAATTCAAAAGGACGTTGAAAACCACTACCTCCAGCTAGTTTAAAAAACGAACCTTTAAAAGCTGGTAAAGGAGTACCTTCAATCATCTCATCATCTGCTATAAGTTGGGGTGCTTGTTTATCTCCTTTGTATCCTCGAAAAACTTCTTTTAATGTTCCAGGACTACCAATACCTGCACACATTAACATTAAATTTAACCAAGATTTCTGACCTAGAGAAAGTCCAGGAACAGAAACTTTTAAACCTGGATAAAGATTCAGTTTTTGATGTAATTCGGCATTTTCATCAACAAATAAATTTTCTTGGGGAAATCCTGTATATTCACAGAATTTTCTTCCAGAAGTGAGATTCCCAATACCTACTGCACGAATAGCAATTTTTTGATTTGCTAAATTTTGCGCTTCTCGCTGTAACCACCAGGCATATTCTAAACTATCAAAATCTCCCAGTTGTGGCAATACTAAAACTAGGATTTTTGCAGCACTTTCGCAATTTTCTAACAACGGTTTTATAGTGCCATCACTCACACATTGAAGTTTGGTTTGAGAAAAAATAATGTAGGGATTCATAGGATTTTAGATTTTAGATTTTGGATTTTGGATTTTGGATTTCATCAGTTTTAAGTAAATCAACTTTCAAAAATATCATCCCCAGATCCCCGACTTCTGCGATAAATTCACAATTTATTGACACGATCATCAAAGAAGTCGGGGATCTTATCAACCCTTTAACTAACAGACAACCCTTTACTGGCTAACCATTCTTTGTTAAATATCCGTGATTGATAGCGAGATCCGCTGTCACAAAGAATAGTCACAATAGTATGTCCGGGTCCCAATTGTTTCGCTAAAGCCACCGCAGCACCAACATTAATTCCTGTTGAACCACCCATTAATAAACCATCTTTTCTTAATAGTTGATAAACCACTCGTAAAGCTTCTTGATCATCAATTTGAATGGCATCATCAATGGGTACGCCTTCCATATTAGCGGTAATTCTACTATTACCAATACCTTCAGTAATAGAACTACCTTCGATTTTGATTTCGCCGGTTTTCACATAGCTATATAAACCGCTACCCATCGGATCAGCAACTACACATTTAACATTGGGGTTCTTTTCTTTCAAACACATTGCCACACCTGCGAAAGTTCCACCTGTTCCGGTTGCAGCTACCCAACCATCTATTTTACCCTCTGTTTGTCGCCAAATTTCCTCACCGGTGGTTTCGTAATGGGCTTGACGATTTGCTAAATTATCAAATTGATTTGCCCAAATGGCGTTTTCCATCTCGGTGGCAATTCTACCAGATAATTTAACGTAATTATTAGGGTCTTTGTAGGGTACAGCCGGAACAGGACGAACTTCCGCACCTAATGTTGTCAGCGCGTCTATTTTTTCTTGAGATTGGGTATTGGGAATAATAATTAGGCATTTATACCCTTTAGCATTACAGATATGCGCTAATCCTATTCCTGTATTACCCGCAGTTCCTTCTACTACTGTACCACCGGGTTTGAGTAAACCTTTTTTTTCTGCATCTTCGATAATATAAAGCGCAGCACGATCTTTCACAGAACCACCAGGATTGAGAAATTCTGCTTTGGCTAAAATTTCGCAACCGGTTTCTTCACTAAAGCTGTTTAACCGTATCAGTGGTGTGTTACCAATAGTACCTACAAATCCTTGTTTTATATCCATATTCAAATCTATCTGAGTTCTACCCTTTCAAATTTTGCCTTTATTTGCATCTATTCACAATCTTTTACACTTCCCCTGGTGAAAAATTTGTGCATCATTTCCTGAAAGTAGCTCAAAAAGCGTAGGTTATAATACTTTTTGTTTATCAACTATTTCTAGAATCAAAATTCCCAAAGATGAAATAAAATTTGTTCAATGAATATTAATATTTTCCATGAAAGCAACAATCACAATCACCAAATTTTCGCCATATTCAACACAAACCCTGGTAAAATAGGATCACAATTTACGGTTTCAGGATTTTCTAAACATTCCACTGGTTGTCCAGGACGATAAATATAAACTCGGCGATGTTTACGATCAATTAATAATCCTAATTGTATTCCGGGTTCTTCCATGTATTCCACCATTTTCTCTTTTAATGGTTGCAAATTATCGGAAGCTGACCTTAATTCAATGATAAAATCTGGACAAATAGGAGCAAACTTTTTCTGTTGTTCTGGTGTCAAAGTATTCCATCTTTCTAATTTTATCCAGGAAGCATCGGGAGAACGTTCTGCACTTGTGGAAAGTTTAAAACCTGTACTGGAAGAAAAAGCAATACCCGTACCATCTTTTTCTGTCCATACCCACAACTGTCCTAGAATATTAATCTCTCTGTTTCCGGTTTCTGATCCTGCTGGTGACATAATTGATATTTCTCCAAATTTATTCCTCTCAATGCGTAAGTTACGGTTAATTTGACAGAAATCAAAAAATTGTTCATCTGTCATTTTAACTGATGATGGTAATTGAAAAACTATAGGTGATGACAGCATTATCTTTAATCCTACTTTGCTGATCTAACTTATTTTATTATATAAAAAATGGTGGGTTATAAAATCTTTAACCCACCATGATCATGAATATTAATGTTACTAAAATTTCAGTAATCAGCCAGAAATTAATATTTCTCAATCTTTGTTATTGCTGTTATTAGCTGACTGCTGACTGCTGATAGCTACCTAAAAATTATTTATTGGGTTGGGGAGTCATCCGCAAATAAGGTTTAATTTCTTGATAACCTTTGGGAAATTTCTCTTTGAGAACTTCGGGATCTTTTAAGGATGGAACAATTACACAATCATCACCATCTTTCCAGTCTGCTGGTGTAGCAACACTGTAGTTATCTGTCAATTGTAAAGAGTCAATGACCCGCAATAATTCATCGAAGTTGCGGCCAGTGCTGGGGGGGTAGGTGAAAGAAAGACGTAATTTTTTGTTGGGATCGATAATGAATACAGAACGCACTGTGATGTTTGCGGCCGCGTTAGGATGAATCATATCATAAAGGTCAGAAACCTTTTTGTCTGCATCTGCCAAAATTGGGTAGTTGAGGGCGGTGTTTTGGGTTTCTTCGATATCACCTACCCAACCGTTATGAGATTCTACATCATCAACACTGAGAGCGATCGCTTTCACGTTGCGTTTGTCAAATTCGGGTTTTAACTTTGCAACTGTACCTAATTCTGTGGTGCAAACAGGTGTATAGTCAGCAGGGTGAGAAAATAATACTACCCAGCTATCACCCGCCCATTCATAAAAATTGATGTCGCCGTGTGTAGACGCTTGTGTAAAGTTAGGTACTGTATCACCAAGACGGAGAGCCATGCTAGATTCCCTGTAATTAGAAAAGATAGTTATTTTACTTTGACAGTATGACACAAATCAACTATTATCCTATGGACATTTTGCAGATTGCAACAAAATTTTAAGTTTCTTAACTCTGAGGATATCAATCCCATTAATTCTTTATTCTGACTCCTGACTCCTGGCTCCTGCCATAATTTCTTGATATGCTTGAATTACTTGTTGTGCGATCGCATCGCAGCTAAAATTATTTAACGCATATTCTTTAGCATTTAACCCCCGTCGTTGACATTCTTGGATATTTGATAAAGCTGTTTTTAATAACTCAAAAATTGATTCAACTTGGTTTTTTTCTTGGTTTTGAACATACAGCAGATTTCATTATTATGAGGTACAAATCATAATTATTAGGACTTACGCATTGACAGGATCAACCAAATATGAGGTATGGGTTTCGGGCATTTTAACGTGATTTTTTAATTATTTTTGGGCGATAGCGAAGCGCTGCTGCAAGCAGTTCGCTATTGATCGGAAGTTAATCGCCAAAA
>NZ_JAQMTI010000325.1:0-73955 GCF_028329225.1 Sphaerospermopsis kisseleviana CS-549
AAGACCACAGTAAGGGCGAAGCATTCGGATGATAGCCTTAGGTAAAAACCGAAGACCACAGTAAGGGCGAAGCATTCGGATGATAGCCTTAGGTAAAAACCGATAATTAATTGTCCGAATGCTTCGCCCCTACATTGTTGACGCGAAACCTAAATCAAAATGTGGTTTATTTACCTGAAAATAGCTTGATAGCTGAAAGCTGCTGTATATTGCAAATGTGTCAAAATCAAAGTAGAGATTTAATTGTTTCCGTAGCTTGGCGCAAACGCCCCTTGAAAGCTATTTGTAACAAGGTCTCCATGAGTGTAGGGTTTTTCATAACCAATTCCCCGCAAGGGGATGGAAACCCTTTCCAGCTACAGTTGTTTCTACATCTTCTTGTTTTTCATAACCAATTCCCCGCAAGGGGATGGAAACGATTGCGGCGAAATTTTTTGCGACTAGAAAATACGGTTTTTCATAACCAATTCCCCGCAAGGGGATGGAAACTCTCCGGCGAAATTTTTTGCCGCGATGAGGTGATCTAGTTTGTTTTTCACCATCAATTTCCCGCAAGGGGATGGAAACAAAACTTGGGGATAAAAAAAGATAGAATTACTAAAAAATGCGATCGCTTAGTTGTAATAAATTAGGACTTACGCAAGATGTGACTGAAAACCTTATTCTTGCGTAGGGGTAATTCATGAATTACCCCTACTTTCGTTCCCTGTTGCGTAAGTCCTGCGTAATTTAATCAGCTTTTGCAGTGCCAATACAAAAAATTGAACTTGCCAAAATAGACAATAAACAATAGACATCTCCAGAAAAGAAATTCTGGAACTTATTTATGGGGGCAGGGCGAAGCTTATGGGATATCTAGATGTCTGATTTTTTCGATAAATTATCGCCCTGTAAGGGCGAAGCATTTGGAAAATATCCTTTGGTGAATACCGATCATTAATCGCTCGAATGCTTCGCCCCTACTTCGCCCCCACAACTTATGACAAATTAATACATTCTATTGTGGAGATGTCTAATAAACAATGTACAATTGGAAATTATACTTACTGCAATTGGTTTTTTTGTCTCCTGGAAACAAGAGATTTTAAACACCCTCTTAAACAATTGTCAATTATCAATTATCAATTATCAATTTGAACAGCTTCCCCTATCCACCCACACCGCAAATATTACATTGGTTAGCAGCAGGACAACTAGCCAACCGTTTGCAGCGTTCAATTAGACTATGGGTAATATTAAATAAACTGTATGGGGAAGAAAACTGGACAACGGACTTAGCAAAAAAATTTACCTACGCACAATTACGCGATCGCCTATTTTCCTACTATCACCCCAAAAGCGAAAAACTCAACGCCGAACAAATAACCACCAAATGTCAGGACCCCACCTGCATCTGTCATCAAAGCGGATGGCAAATTATTCAAACTGCCAATAGCCACATTTGCCAAACCCAATGGCAACAAGAAATACAACAACTCACCGGCATCAGTTCCCAACAACTGCACCAACAACTACAACAACCCCCCTTTGCCACAGTTCATCGTTCCCTCAGAGATGATCTCAAACAGCTAACTCGTTTAGGATGGCTGCAAACAGTAGTCAAAGGAGAATATCAAACTCTCACCAAAACCGAACTCCCAGCACCAACAATTTCTGCAACAGCACAAACAACCTTTACCCAACTGTCCCTACCCCAAACCTGGGAACTACTGCACGTCTTAGAGTCCATATCCTTTGTGCAGCCAAACCTAGATATCATCATTCAAAACTTGTGGGAACAAATAGTAGATCATACCCATACATCCCCCACCATCCAAGAACCACAACAACGGATATTTCTGCATTTAGACTATATACTCTCCCCAGAAATGCAGGACCAAGTAGACAACTATCAAGAACAGTTAGAACAACTATGGCGTATACCTGCCGCTGGAGTAGTGCAGTTTGAATATTGGATCGCAGCTACAGCAAGCAAAGTACAAATAACCGTTTATCCTGTGTGTTTGCATTATCTCCGACGTGCCAAATATCTCAGCGCCTATGGTATAGATCCCCAAGGAAATATAACATGGCACAACTACCGACTGGACCGCATCGCCTCAGAAAAATTGCAAATTCTTCCCTGGGGAGATCCGGGTATACCCAAAGAATTAAAAGAAATGTGGCACAGTGGCAACTTACCCACCCCAGAATATGTAGAGACAGAATTAGAAAAAGCTTGGGGTTTCAACTTTTACCTACAACGGGAATTATTGATCATTCGTTTTCCCCCAGCATTTGCCCAATGGTATGTAGATAACACATTTCGCCATCATTCTTTCCAGCGTATTGCCTATGAAAAATTAGCAAATTTAATTACAGCAGACATTCCTGAAACCCAGCAGCAGCAAATATTAGATATTATCAAACACAGAAATAAACAAGATATTTATTATCAAGCTTGGATACGTACTGGGGATATTAATGTTTTGATGCGGTTACGAGACTGGCGGCCAAATGGAGAAGTAATAGCACCTTTGTCTATTCGTCAACGACTCAAAGAAGAAGCGATCAAAGAATTAGCTAATTATTAATTATTATATCAAGTCCGCTTACAGCAGTTTTCATGTCTTTAGACCACCGTAAGAGGTTGTTTGAAAAGTATTAGATAAAACCGATAATCTCTAGAAACCTAACCCCCCTTCCCCCCTTCCCTACAAGGGAATGGGGGTTTCAAAGCCTCTCCCCGCGTCGGGGAGAGGTTTGGAGAGGGGTTTATTTATACCAGGAATTACGCAAAAGGGAACGAAAGTAGGGGTAATTCATGAATTACCCCTACGCAAGAATAAGGTTTTTAGTCATAAGCTGTTGTGCATTTAATTTGTATAAGTGGAACAGGCATCTTGCCTGTTAAACAAGAGTTCAGAATATTAGGATTATACAATTTAGCTGTGTAACAGCTTATCTTGCGTAAGTCCTATAGTGATCCGATTTGATTCATGAATTTTTCGTAGAGGCAGGGAACAGGGAACGGGAAAGAAGGCTGTCAGTATTTATGGTGAGCGAAGCCGAACCATGTACGGAGTTCTGTTCAAAAATCAAATATTAGTCCTATATACATTAAAAACCTTTCAAACATCCTCTAAGGGCGAAGCATTCGGACAATTAATTATCGGTTTTTACCTAAGACTATCATCCGAATGCTTCGCCCCTACATTGTTGACGCGAAACCTGTCTTACCTAACATCCAATCTAAATGTTGTGGTAATAATGTTTGTAGATCATAATTATTAACTATTGTCTTGCGTGCAGCGGTACGAATAGAAATCATATCTGGAGAATTATCTAAAGCTGTATTCACCTTTTCGGCAATTTGTTGGGGAGAAAAGAAATTTACCAACAGTCCATTTTTACCATCTTTAATTACTTCCTTAACTGGTGGAGTATCAGAAGCTATTAACAAACATCCTGCGGACATTGCTTCTAACATTGACCAGGATAAAACAAAAGGAAAAGTTAAATAAATATGGGCTGAGGATGCTTGTAAAACTTGCAAATATTCAGTATAAGGAAGTAAACCAGTAAAGTGTAATCTGGTTAAATCTAAATCTAATTTTTCTAACATTAATTGTTTATAAGTTTTCCCATCAGGAAGATTTTTTCCATAGGCTACTCTATCTTCTCCCACAACTACAATATGACAGTTTGGGCGTTGTTGTTGAATTAATGCTACTGCTTCCATAAACTGAGGAAAACCGCGATAAGGTTCCATTCCTCTGGCTACATAAGTAATTAATTCTGAAACATGGGAAAGATCAAGATTAATTCGGGGTAAAACTAATTTAGTATCTGGCTTGGGTTGAAAGAAATTAGTATCAATTCCATCGTGACAAACAGTGATTTTTTGATGATATTCTAGGGGAAATTGTTGACGTTGCCAATTAGTAGGAGAAAGTCCGCGATCGCAATGGTATAAATCTAGTAAAATCGGTGAATTTTTGACTTTAATACGACACAAATCATCGGCATTTAATGGATCACTGGGATCAAAATCGGCATCAGAACCGCGAGCATGATAAAACCATTCAAAGAAACATAATAATTCTGCTTTCGGGAAAATTTCTTTCATAAATAATGTCGGACCCCAGCCAGAATGACCGTAAATTATATCGGGAATAAAACCCTGTGTTTTTAATTGTTCTGCAATGCGATATACAGCTTGTCCGGTGAGAATTGCATTTTCTAAATTGCGGATATAATGATGAGTTTGGGGTGCTGCTGTGCGGGAAGGTTCATAAATAGCTTTCAATACTCCTGGTATTGATCCTTCCTGACGATTTGTACCAAATACTACTTGATATTTATCATCTTTGGCTAAAGTTGTGGCCAGATGACGAAATTGGCCGGGAAAATTAGGATGTAAAAATAAAATACGTTTGGGATGTTGAGAAGTATTTTTCATGGTCAACTGTGTACAAAATCGTAAAGTAAAAAATTCGTAAGGATTCAGGATACAGAATACAGTTGCTACAAACAAATATTCTGACTCCTGACTCCTGACTCCTGACTCCTTGATCTCCTGACTCCTTACAAAAATTCTACCTATTCCCTCATTATTTACCCCTGATTGGAAGGCTGATTGATTTGGTATAAATAATAAGTTGCCATGGGAATGACAGTAGCTGCAATTAACAATCCTACTACCCAAGCAGTAGCATTACCTTTGTTTTTGTCGGTTTCTTCCGCATTGCTAAATGTGCTTTCTACCTGTACAGTTTCTTTTTCTGCTGGTGGACCAGGATCAGGTTTACCAGAAAGGACTGCTACTAGGCGATCGCGCACATCCAAAAATCCTTGATTATATTTATTACCATCCCGTAATGCTGACCCTAGTGTTTCTTCTGTGACACTATTAGCGATCTCATCAGTCAAGAGAGTTTTCACTTGATCCCCGCTGACAATAGTTGCACCATTGGTTAGAGTATCAACGATCACAATCGCTTGGTTAGCTTGTGCTTCTGGTGTAGGAAACCATTTTGTAAATAGTCCTTTCGCAAAACTTTCCGGTGTTTCCCCATAGTCGAAACGGTGAATGGTAACAATTCTCACCTCATTACCTGTTGCTTTAGCCAAGTCTTTAAAAGCACCGCTGATTTGACCTTCATTAAAACGGCTAAGAACATCACCTTCATCTACAATCCAGGTATCTGCTGTCAGGTTGGGTATTTGATATACTCCAGTAGCAAAAGCAGGTGTCACAAAAACAGAAATAGCCATCATCATCACCAATACAGGTACAATGAGACGGGTAAGGTATGAATGACCACTAAATAATTGCTTGAGTAGCTGTTTCATGAAATGAATCCTAAAATACTCTTGCAATCAAAATACTACATAATCTAGGTCAAAAGCATCTGATTTGAGGATAATTCCTGGATGGTAAAATTACCAGGATTTATTTCAGGATTTATTTCAGGATTTATTTCAGGATTTATTTCAGGATTTATTGGTCGAATCAATCTAAACTCTAAAATCTAAACTCTAAAATCTCATGACAATCATCTTAACTAACGACGACGGTATCGACGCACCAGGTATTCAAGCTTTGCTGAAAGCGGTAAATGACAAAGATGTAATTATCGCTGCACCAGCAACACATCAGTCTGGTTGTGGACATCAGGTGACGACAACTGAACCGATTAAATTAGAACGTCGTTCTGATTTTGAATATGCTATTGCTGGTACTCCTGCTGATTGTGTGAGAATTGCCATAACACAAATTCGTCAAGATGTCAAGTTTGTGCTTTCAGGAATTAATGCTGGTGGTAATTTGGGAGTGGATGCGTACATTTCTGGAACTGTTGCTGCGGTGAGAGAAGCTGCAATGCACGGTATTCCTGGTGTGGCGATTTCTCATTATCGCAAAGCTAAACTCAATTATAATTGGGATTTAGCTGCTAAATGGACATCAGTAATATTAGCAGATTTACTGAAAAAGCCTTTAGCACCTGGTAGCTTTTGGAATGTGAATTTACCCCATCTACTACCGGGAGATGGTGATCCTCAAGTTGTTTTTTGTCTACCCTGTACCAAACCTTTACCTGTAAATTATCGAGTAGAGGGTGATAATTTTTATTATGTTGGTGAATATGGTAAACGCGATCGCACTCCTGGTAGTGATGTAGATGTATGTTTTGCTGGCAATATTGCAATTACTCAATTAAAGGTTTGATCATGCCAATTTTGGATTTTGGATTTGGGAATAAGCTGGGGTAGTTCATATTTCTTCATCTACACTTTGCAGCAAAAACACAATGTTATCTACAGATTTTGTCAGTTGATTGATTTCTTGTAATGAATCTTTTTGTGTTTCAGCGAGACTTTGTACAGCATCACACAAGGCAAAAATTTGATATCCTTGCTGCTGTAATTGTTTTCCCTGTGATTCTACTTGTACGATCAAAGCATCTACTCTTTGAGCTAAACGCTCAATAGTATTGGTAGTAGAAAGCACAGCTTCACCGATTTGCTCAACAATAGATTCTAAAGATTCTAAGCGGTTTGTTTTAGTTTCTATTTCTGCGTATATCATTTCTAGAGCACCCCAATTTTGAAAAATCATTATCAGATAATAGAGAACAAGGCGATCGCTATTTCTATACCTGGGGCTATACTTGGTAGATTTAATGAAGCTAAATGTATTATTTGTTCAAATAAAGCAGCAAATACAAAAGCTAAACCGATCCAAGCACCACCTACAAACCTAGCAGAAAGTAAACCAACAGCAACAATACTAGCTAATTGATCCAACTCAATCACTAGATCAGCGATACCCCAAATAAAACCTTCTCAACAGTTAGAAATAGTGTGCTTCATAAGTGATCCTCCGGATGAAGTGATCAGACTGATAAGAATTAAAGCAGCGATCGCACCTATGAGACGATACGGTTTAGAAGTAGGTACGTAATTAGTACCATCAGATACATATAATCTAGTTTTGAACATAGTGATGATAGATCAGATTATTCTTATTGGTTGTTTATATTACCCCAATCTTGACAAAAAATATCATAATTTAGGAGCATTCCAGAAATAACCTTGGATAAAAATTTATCATTAGTCGCCAGAAAGCTGATGCTTCCAGCACGCTTCGCGAACACCCGTACAAGAGTCAGGAGTCAGGAGTTAGGAGTGAGAATATTTTACTTAGAGAATGCTGTATGAGAATCTTCTAAATACTACAGGACTTACGCAAAACAGAACGAAAGTAGGGGTAATTCATGAATTACCCCTACATCAGAACCAGGTTTTTAGTCCAATATTGCCTAAGTCCTATATTAGTCAGTAATTAGTGAACAGTAATTGGTTAAAATAGCAGTAGGAAAAAATTTGAGTCTACTTGAGATTATTGCTGGATTGAATTAAGAATTAAATTGTATGTCTTCCTCTAAATCAAAATCTGACAAACTTATAATTTACCAAGAATTTGGTAATGATAACTCACCTGCTTTAGAACGTCCAGTACAAGAACTACCCCCAAACCAACAAAATGTAAGGGTACAAGCAACCCGCGCAGGGAGGAAAGGAAAAACAGTCACGGTTATTACCGGGTTTCAAACCAAAGCAGAAACCTTAACCGCTTTATTGAAACAGTTAAAAACCCAATGCGGTACAGGGGGAACTGTGAAAGAGAACGAAATTGAAATTCAAGGAGATCATAAACAGAAGATTTTAGAGATTTTAGTTAAGTTAGGTTACAAAGCTAAAATCAGCGGTGGTTAATGTAGGTGTTACTTCTGGGTGTTACTTCTGGGTGTTAATTCTGGGTGTTAGTTCGGGTTACTGTATCTTTTCAGGAATGCGAGTTAGAGAAAGTGATGTTAATAATAGAGATGTGGACAATGAACAGGAGAGTATTATGAATGACTTAATTAGAATCGTAATAGCAATCTTTTTACCACCTTTGGGAGTATTTTTACAAGTTGGTTTTGGCAAAGATTTTTGGATTAATTTACTGTTAACAATTTTTGGTTTTTACATTTTGGGTATTGTTCACGCAGTTTGGGTAATTGCGAAGAAGTAATTATGGCAGAGGGATAGGCGATATTTTCCTATCTCTCTATTTATTTAAACACTTGAAAAATTCTCACAAAAAGCCAGAATATGAAGGTAAAATATCCTATTAATTTTCACAAAGGTCTAACTTTTTTTATAGTGTTAGGACTAATGTTTTTCTACCATAACTTTACTATTGGAGCTTGGGTTTATCTTGCCCTTCATGGTACTTATGGTTTTCTTTGGTTACTAAAAGATCGTATTTTCCCAGATAAACAATGGGAACAAGAAATTCCCAATTTGATGGGAATTATTACCTTTATACTACTTGGCTTATATTGGGTAGCACCATTTATTCTTATTAGCAGTGGTACTGTTCCACCTTTACCGTTAGTAACTGCGGCTATTTCTTTAAATATTGTGGGAGTGTTTTTACACTTTGCTAGTGATGCTCAAAAATACTATACACTCAAATACAAAACTGGACTAATTACAGAAGGTTTCTTTGCTAGATGTCGTAATACTAATTACTTGGGAGAAGTCTTGATTTATCTAGCATTTGCCATGTTAGCACAGCATTGGCTACCTTTTTTAATTCTGGGGTTATTTATAGCCATGATATTTGTTCCCAATATGCGGAAAAAAGATCAATCTTTGTCTCGATATCCTGAGTTTGAAGAATATAAAGAAAGTTCTGGTTTGCTGTTTCCTAAACTATTTATTTCCAGGAATCTCAATAAAGAAGAAACAACAGCTTAAAGCGAAATTGATTTGCTATAGAGTGAATCCATAAATATAGACAAATATAGACTTTTTACCTGTTTTCCAGGGGGAGAGTTTTATGAATTATAAAGCAATAACATTAGCGGCAATTTTGGGGATTTCTACACCTGCAATTATAGATGTAGCAATGCCTCAACCTGCGCTGGCACAAAAATTTAATTATCCCAAGGGACATTTTGCTGATAAAGACTGGGAAGTAAGTTTGTCTTTTGATAATAATGTCTATTACTATTATGGAGAAAATCGCCGTAATCGTAATTCCAACATTAATCTATCTGGTGCTGTAACTTCAGGTACTAATGATCGGCAAGTTTATACTGGGAATAATAATGGTATGAAATATCGAGTAACTTGGCGACCTAGTGATCCTAATTTTATTCGGTTAGAGGTGGTTAATCCTGGTGGGAAGGTGATTTTAAATCGCATACTTCAGGCTATTAACTATGATGATGCGATCTCTCCATAGATTAAGTTTGGGTTTGATGATATTGGGTAATTGGTGAGAACTAATTACCTGTTTTTATTGGTGTTAATAAAAATCACTGTTATTAATTATATTTAAATATACATAAATACTCAATTAATGAGTATATACATTTTAAACCCATATCATTATACTTACTGATGTGGGTTATATCTAAACAAGTTAATAATTTGACAAGATGATAGGTTTTGTGTTAAGTTGACAACGAAAACAATTTAATCATTTAAAAATACTACCGTTTTGAATTTGAAGGTATTTAGGTATGAAGAGGATCAATAATTCATCTGACTTGTTTAGTCTTAACCGTCGGATGTTTTTAAATCTGCTGGTTTCTAGTGTTGGAGTTTATTTAACTAAAGATGTAATTTTTCCAGAAATTGCGAGTGCGAATGATGATAGTTTCCAGGAAAAATATCATGTTTTTGTTCCTTATGATATTGCTAGAAGGGGTGGTATTCAAAACGTTACTTTGAGGTCTGGAGATTCTTATAAGTTAACAATCCCCCCAAGAATTATTGAAAATAACACCATTTCTATTCCTAAAATTGGGTTGCAAGGTAATGATGTTACTTTCATTTTTCATAGTTTATATGATCCCGATGTGAGAATAGCTGATAAGATTTATAAAGAAATAGACAATGCTGATTTTATTCGTAAAGATGCCACCAAATCCCAAGTAAAGGAAATTTATGAATTAGTTGAAGATAGTGAATATATAAAAGATACTATTTCTCTGGATTTATTGCAATATTTGGTAGCTTCATCTAACTTAGATGAACAAATTCGACAAAGGTATGAAATAGCTCATCAAACTTGTCTATTAAATATCATTGAAAAAGCGATTGAAACAGCACTAGCTAAATCTCAACTCTCTGAAGATGGAAAGAAAAGAATTAGAGGTACATATCAATATGTGAGAGCTTCAGAACCAGTGCCTGATTTTAGTTATCTAGAAGATTTAGAAGCTATTATTGCTGGTTCAGATATTCCTATGTCCATTAAAAATATCTATTCACTTGCAAGTGCTAAATCGAGAGCTTTTACTGTAGATGTAATTATTGTTAAATTAATTCAAGATAATCAATACTTAAGTTTGCAAAATAAAGAAACCTATTTACGAACTTACAAAGAAATTCGGGCTGGTCAAAAAATATCTGATCAAAATACTTTGCAACTTCTAAATTTATTTATTTTAGGTTCTAATATTTCATATAGTAGCAAAGTAGTTTATTTAATGGCACAGAATATCTTTGCGGAAAAGGATGCCGAATCTGCCAACAAAAACTTTGGTGGAGTTAAAAGTGTAGCTAATTTCGTTACTAAAGCAGGTAGCAATATTGTACCTATAGGTCAGGGAGTTCTCAATGTTTTAGGAGCACAAACAGCGACAGGTGTAGCTATTAGTAGTTTGAGTGGAGGAGCATCTACCACAGCAACTTTAGTATACTTAGGAGGAGGTTCTGTAGCTGCTGGTGGTTTGGGAATGCTAGGAGGTTTAGCAGTAGTTACTGGGGGAGCAGCTTTAATAGGTGCAGCTGGACTATTATCTGTTGCACTTGTGTCTCAAATGGATGCAGAAGATTATAAGAATTTAGGAATTGCTACAACAACAGGAACTTTAACTGGTGCAGGTGCGGTTCTCATTGCTTGGACTGCTGCTTCTATGTTGGAGGTAGCAGGTACGTTATCAGGAGCAGCTGCTATTACTACAATTATTTCAGCTTTAGGAGGACTAAGTGTTATTACAGGAGGTGCATCTTTAATAGCATTTGGTGCAGGTTTTGTAGTGTGGTCATTTCTCAAAGGACAAAAACATCGAGATGCAAATATACTACATCAACTGGAATCAAGATTGTATACTTTAACGGAAATTCCAGCTGATCCTGAGCTAAAAGATTTTATAGGGTTTCTTGACAAGGAATTAAATCAAGATTCTCATATAAAAGGATTTTTAATTGCTCCTAATATTCCTATAGATAAGCTATCCAATGCTATATCTAGCTATGCAGATTCACTACTTGAAGCTGATGAAAAAATATTAGCAATGAAAAATACTGGTTTTTGGAATGATGGGAAGGAAGGTATTATTTTAACTAACAAAAAACTAATTTGGAAAAATGGATGGTCAGAACCTGAATTTATTGCTTTTTATGCAATATCTGAATATCGAAAATTACCACAACTTGCTACAGATGAAGAAAATACATATTTTTATCAACTCGCACAAAAAATAGGTAAAAATTACAGTAATCTTTAAAATCTAGGTTGTAAATCTAGTTTTTGTAAATTTACCAAAAATATAATGTAGTGTGGGCAAAATGCCCACTTTTGATTAGTTATTGACAGTGATTCAACTTGCTAAGTAAACTTCCAAACTTGCATCATTCATGTGTGTTTCCGTGAAAAAATTCCTCAAATAACTGAAAGAATTTATAAAAGGCTTCTTTTTCATCATTGGAAGTTTATTAAAAAAAATATGTTATAATATACCCACATAAAATCAACATCACAAAACTATGAAAAAAATAGAAATTGAACTTGATCAAGCAACTTACGACAAAATAGAACAATTGACACAAACTCATCATTGTCAAGTTTCAGATTTAATCAAAGCCATGATTGAGCAACTAACTAAACCGGAAATAATCAATAATTCATTTATTGGTGAATGGTCTAATGATGCTGACTTAGTAGATAAAATGGTTGAAGATATTTTACAACATAGAAGTTAATACAAAATAATTGAGTTGTGAGAAAATCTTTAATTGATACAGATATAACCTCGGAAATTCGTAAAGGTAAAAATTCTAAAATAAACGCCAATGCTATTGCATACAGAGCAATATGGAAACATTATACAATTTCTGTGATTACTGTTTCCGAAATTATCAAGGGTTGGAGAAAACTAAATCGTAATGATCGCATTCAAGAATTTTTAGCGGATTTACCTGAAATGGAAATCCTACATTTAGACCAAAAAAGTGCAGAACTTTCAGGATTGATTCATGCTGATTTAGAAAGCAGTGGACAACCTATAGGATTAGCAGATGTATTAATAGCTTCTATCGCTATCCAAAACAATTTAATTTTAGTTACAGGTAACACTAAGCATTATCTGAAAATTCAAGCATTAGGTTATCCTTTAGTAATAGATAATTGGCGTAAATAAACAATTCTAATTAATAATTCGATAATAGGTAACAGGTAAAAACCCATTACCAATTACCTATTACCTATTACCTATTAGCCAAATATTGATACATCTCCCAACGTGCATCAACTTCCGCTTGCGCTTGTGCTAACAATTGTTTAGCAATTTCCGGTTTACTCTTAATCAACATCTTAAACCGGTTCTCCTGATACATGGATTTTTCCACTGACTCAGAAGGTGCTTTCATATCCAATTGTAGGGGATTTTTACCTTCATTTTGCAATGCAGGATTATAACGATATAACAACCATCTACCAGAGTCAACTAAGGCTTTTTGTTGTTGTAAACCAGTGGTCATATCAATGCCGTGAGCAATACAATGACTATAGGCAATAATTAAGGATGGACCATCAAAAGCTTCCGCTTCTAAGAATGCTTTTAATGTGTGTTCATCTTTTGCACCTAAAGCGACGCTGGCCACATAAACATTACCGTAAGTCATGGCCATTAAACCTAAATCTTTCTTCGCTGCGGGTTTACCACTGGCGGCAAATTTAGCGACTGCTGCGGTAGGAGTTGCTTTGGAAGATTGACCACCTGTGTTAGAATAAACTTCTGTATCCATAACCAAGATATTGACATTTTTACCACTGGCTAAAACGTGATCAATTCCATGAAAGTCAATGTCATAAGCCCATCCATCACCACCTACTATCCACACACTTTTCTTGACTAAATAATCAGCAAGAGATGTGAGATTTTGGATTTTAGATTTGAGATTTTGGTCATTTTGAGATGCTGAAATTTCATCTAGTTTTTGTTTGAGAACTCCAACATTTTCCCGTTGTTCCCAAATATCTGCTTCGGTTTTTTGGGCATTTTTGAGGATATCATTTACCAAATTATCCCCAACTTCACTATTTAATTGTTGCAATAATTCGGCTGCAAATTCCGCTTGTTTATCAATAGATAAACGATAACCAAAACCAAATTCGGCGTTATCTTCAAATAAACTATTGGACCATGCTGGACCCCTTCCTTCTGCGTTTTGAGTCCAGGGAGTTGTGGGGAGGTTTCCACCATAAATAGAAGAACAACCGGTAGCGTTAGCAATGAGTGAGCGATCGCCAAATAATTGTGTTAATAATTTAAGATATGGCGTTTCTCCACATCCTGCACAAGCACCAGAAAATTCAAACAATGGTTCTTGCAGTTGTTGTTGACGAATTTGATTTAATTTCAACTTTCTGCGATCGGGATTTGGTAAACTTAAAAAGAAATCCCAGTTTTCCCGTTCCTGTTCTCTCAAAGGTAACTGCGGACTCATGTTGATAGCTTTTTTGCTGGGTTCTGCTTTATTTTTCGCAGGACAAACATCCACACAAATACTGCAACCTGTACAGTCTTCTGGTGCAACTTGGATAGTAAATTTCTGACCAGCAAAACTTTTATCTTTTGCATTTGCTGACTTAAAACTTGCAGGTGCATTGACTAATTTATCCGCTTCATAAGCTTTCGCACGGATAGCAGCGTGGGGACAAACCATCACACATTTACCGCATTGAACGCAGATATCCTCATCCCAAACCGGAATTTCTTCTGCAACGTTGCGTTTTTCCCATTTTGCGGTTGCAGTGGGGAAAGTTCCATCTGCGGGTAAAGCACTTACAGGTAAGTCATCACCTTCCCACACCATAATTTTACCCAAAACTTGATCCACAAATTCTGGTTTGGTGATTGGTAATTGGTAATTGGTAATTGGTGATTGCTGATTTTTCTTACTACTTGTTGTAGCAGGAATTTTGATTGCGTGGAGATTTTCTAAAGTGTTATCAACAGCTTTTAAATTCATGTTGACAACATCTGCACCTTTTTTACCATAGGTCTTTTCAATCGCTTGTTTAATTTTAGCGATCGCTTCTTTTTCTGGCAATACCCCCGCTAATTTAAAGAAACACACCTGCATAATCGTGTTAATTCTTCTACCCATCCCGCTATTTTTCGCCACCTGACTAGCATCAATAGCATAAACTTTCAGGTTTTTATCAATAATTTGCTGTTGCACTTTTACAGGTAAATTTTTCCAAACTTCCTTCGCAGGATAGGGACTATTTAATAAAAATGTCGCTCCGGTGGCAGCATTTTTTAAGATATCAATTGTTTCAATGAAACCCCAATGATGACAACCGATAAAATTAGCTTGGTTGATGAGATACGTTGAGCGAATTTTCTCAGCACCAAACCGCAAATGAGAAACCGTCATTGAACCAGACTTTTTAGAATCATACACAAAATAACCTTGAGCATTATTTTCTGTACCTTCCCCAATAATTTTAATTGAGTTCTTATTTGCACCTACCGTACCATCAGAACCCAAACCATAGAACATTGCACGCACAACGCTATCTGGTTCAGTAGAAAACCCAGGATCAAAATTTACAGAAGTAAAAGTGACATCATCATTAATCCCAATAGTAAAATGATTCTTGGGTTTTGATTGACGGAGATGATCAAAAACCGCTTTTACCATTGCAGGGGTAAACTCTTTAGAAGATAACCCATATCTACCCCCGACAATTTTCGGGAAGGTGGTTTTTTTCCATCCTTCATGGATAGCTGTAACTACTTCTAAATATAAAGGTTCACCTGCGCTTCCTGGTTCTTTAGTTCTATCCAAAACCGCAATAGATTTGACACTATTAGGTAAAGCTTCGATAAATCTTCCCACATCAAAAGGTTGAAAAAGTCGAACTTTGATCACTCCCACTTTTTCACCTTGGTTATTCAGATAATCTACAGTTTCATGGACAGTTTCACAACCAGAACCCATGAGAATAATTACCCGGTCTGCTTTGGGATGTCCATGATATTCATATAATTTATAATATCGTCCTGTTTGTTCTCCAAACTTGTCCATAATCCTTTGAACAATATCAGGACAAGCATTATAATAAGGGTTTGCACCTTCACGAGATTGAAAATAAACATCGGGGTTTTGTGCTGTTCCTCTTAACACTGGTTTATCAGGAGTTAAACAGCGTTGACGATGTGCAGAAACTAATTCTAAAGGTACTAATTCCCGTAAAACTTCGTCAGATAATAACTCAATTTTTTGCACTTCATGGGAAGTTCTAAACCCATCAAAAAAGTGTAAAAAAGGAACTCTGGTTTCTAAAGTTGCAGCTTGAGAAATAAGTGCAAAATCATGACTTTCTTGTACAGAAGCAGAACATAAAAATGCAAAACCTGTACTTCTAGCAGCCATCACATCACTGTGATCACCGAAAATAGATAAAGCGTGGGTAGCTAAAGAACGTGCCGAAACATGAAGGACAAAACTGGTTAATTCTCCCGCAATTTTAAACAAATTGGGAATCATTAATAACAAACCTTGGGAAGCGGTGAAAGTTGTACTTAAAGCACCTGTTTGTAATGCACCATGTACCGCAGCAGCAGCACCACCTTCACTTTGCATTTGGGTGACATTGGGAATTGTACCCCATAAATTAGGTTTATTTTCTGCCATCCAAGCATCAGCCCATTCACCCATATTTGATGATGGTGTGATCGGATAAATTGCAATTACTTCATTTAATTTGTAAGCAACACGCGCAACCGCTTCATTACCATCAATTGCGGCATAAGATTTAGCTAATTTAGCCATGATTTTTCTTCCTGTGTCTTTTGTGGTTATTTCAAATTTACGCAGATCATCCTAAAATATAAGATTTGAAACTTGCTAAACTCAGGAAGTAATTTTGTTATATTTTCTACTTTTTTAAAGCTCACGCAGAGGCGCAGAGGCGCAAAGGAGGAGTTTTTTAAAAATATATGAAATTTGCTGTAATTACGAATTATTAATTATTGTAGCAGATGGTGAAAAATGAGGCTATTTGTATATTAATGATGTACTCAAGATGGGAAATGTTTGATTTGTTAAAGTTGACTGATTTTCAAGGGGTGGGGGTGCGGGTTTTTGGTAAAATCAGTTTGACGCTGTTGGGTTTTTGTGGGTATAATTAAATTATATTTTTCTGTGTTTTTACATATTCCAGGTAAATTATGAATTTTCCAGATCCAGAAATTGAACCCTAGATGTTTATTAGGAATATCGACATATATTTTATTTTCTATGCTAAAATATTATCTATCCTAAAAAAAGAGGTAAAGAATATGAGCAACACATCTATTCAAGAACAAACAACCTATAAACGAATTTCTGCAATTGTGGAAAATTTGATTGCTAATAACAGTGTATATCAAGAAAGGTTAGAAAGAGAACAGATGATTGAAAAAATGTATGAACTGTTTACTCGACCAAATTTAGGAGACGATGTAGAAACCATAGCTGATGATGACTTAACAGCAAGAATTAGTAAAATTTTAGCTTTAGAAGCAATAAGTGGTTTATTGAATGATTTAACACCAGAAGAAATGGCAATATTTGATGAAGCAGTAAAACGGAAATAAATAACAAAAACATGGGATATCTACTAGATACAAATATTGTTTCAGCAATTCTCAAAGAAAATCCAAAAGCAAATAATCGGTTAAAAATGTTAAATCGCCAAAATGAGCAAGTTTTTATTAGTGCGATGACTTACTATGAAATTGAGCGAGGACTTTTAGCTGTTAAAGCCGTGAGAAAATTATCAGACTTTGAAAACTGGGTGAAAAAATACCAAGTATTGCTATTAGATGATATGGCGATTTTTAAAAAAGCATCAGAAATTTATGCTGACTTAAAACAAAGAGGTTTACCAATACAAGATGCAGATATATTTATAGCAGCTACCGCAATAATTCACGATTTAACCTTAGTTTCCCATGATTCCGATTTATCAAGAATCACAGGATTAAAATTAGAAAATTGGTTATAGAAATCAGTAATTAATCGTTCCCAGTCTCCAGACTGGGAATGCAAACCCAGAGGTTCTACCTCAAAAACAACCTATCAACTTAAAAACTCTAACTCTGTCTTCTCCGCGTCTCTGCGGTTCCTTTATTTTCTCTCAAACAAAAATTTTTACTCGTTTTTACTTTTTCCCAGACTCCAGACTGGGGAAGTCAACCCAGAGGTTCTACGTCTAAAACAACTTATAAAAGACCCTTGGATTATACATAAAATTATTATAAACACAGAACAACAAAATAATCAATCCCCAAACCCTATAAAATTCGTGAGTTATTGACACCATTCTCAATAGTATTCTCAATAAACCCCTAGCTATTGCGAAAAAGTCACATCATCAACTTTTTTCCCAAAAAATAGATTAAAAAAAATTATCATTCAGCAAAACACTAAATTAAAGCTATTTTTTCCCACATTCAAAATCAGCAAGAAACAAAAAACCGAATAAGCTAGAATACAAACAGAGTCAGCCTTTGTAATTTAAAACATACCCATGCTGGAGAACCTGCAAACCCAAATTTATCAAATCGAACAATTCGCCAACACCCTGGTTACTAACCAACTCACTCACCTCAGCGTTGTCAGTATCGCAATTATTTTCGCTGCTGGTTTGTTGACCAGTTTAACACCGTGTATGCTATCAATGCTGCCGATTACTATTGGTTATATTGGCGGTTATGAAGCAAAAAGTAGATTACAAGCTGCTGCACAATCAACCTGGTTTGCATTAGGATTAGCTACTACATTAGCAAGTTTAGGAATTATAGCAGGTTTGGTAGGAAAAGTCTACGGTCAAGTAGGAATTGGTCTACCAATTATTGTGAGTATTCTTGCTATTATTATGGGGTTGAATTTATTAGAAGCTTTACCTTTACAATTCCCATCTTTAGGTGAAACAAATTGGATATCTAATGATTTACCTCCTGGTATTCGTTCATACTCTATTGGTTTAACATTTGGTTTAGTTGCTTCTCCTTGTAGCACACCAGTTTTAGCCAGTTTATTAGGTTGGGTTGCTAATACTCAAGATTTGCTTTTAGGTGCGGTTTTACTACTTGCTTATACTGCGGGATATGTGACACCTTTAATTTTAGCAGGTACGTTTACTGCAACAATTAAAAAACTGCTAGAATTGCGTCGTTGGTCTGGTTGGATAAACCCCGTTAGCGGTGCTTTGTTAGTAGGTTTTGGTGTGTTTTCTTTACTTTCCCGTCTTCCTCTTGGTAGTTTCTAAAGTGATAAACCGCAAAGTACGCAAAGTACACAAAGAAGAGAGCAAGAATTTATTACCTTTGTAAACCATGACTGTAGATAATTCAACATCCCCAGAAGTTAATTTGTTTTCTGTTCCGGTTCGTTTCTTGAAACGGGAAGTTTTACCTGTGCTGACAGATTTAAGGTTAGCAATTATTCTGTTATTAATAATTGCTCTTTTTAGTATCAGTGGTACAGTAATTGAACAGGGACAAACACCAGCTTTTTACCAGGCTAATTATCCAGAACATCCCGCTTTATTCGGTTTTTTGACTTGGAAAGTGATTCAAGTTGTGGGTTTGGATCATGTTTATCGCACTTGGTGGTTTTTGGCTTTATTAGTGTTATTTGGTACGAGTTTAACTGCTTGTACTTTTACCCGTCAATTACCAGCTTTAAAAGCTGCCCAAAAATGGCAATATTATGATGATCCGAAGAAGTTTAAAAAGTTAGCTTTGAGTGCAGAATTAAATGATGTTGTTCTAAATTCTATCACTCCAATTTTAACAAAAAACCGTTATAAAATCTTTCAATCATCAGAAAAAAATGATATTCTTTATGCTCGCAAAGGTATAGTCGGACGCATTGGACCGATTATTGTACATATCGGTATTGTGATGATTTTACTGGGTGGTATTTGGGGAGCAATGACGGGTTTTATGGCTCAAGAAATGATTGCTTCTGGTGATACTTTCCAGGTAAAAAATATCATTGATGCGGGTGCTTGGTCTGCTCAAGATGTATTAAAAGATTGGTCAGTAAAAGTTAATAGATTTTGGATTGATTATACTCCCAAAGGAGGTATTGATCAATTTTATTCTGATTTATCTGTGTTAGATAATGAAGGTAAAGAAATAGATCATGAAAAAATTTATGTGAATAAACCTTTGCGTTATCATGGTGTGGTTTTTTATCAAACAGATTGGGGTATTTCTAGCGTTAGAATTAAACTCAATAATAGTCCCATTTTCCAATTACCAATGGCGTTGTTAGATACTAAAGGTAAAGGTAGACTGTGGGGTACTTGGATACCTACAAAACCAGATTTAAGTGAAGGTGTTTCTCTGTTAGCTAAAGATTTACAAGGCATGGTTTTAATCTATGATGGTCAAGGAAAATTAGTAAATACTGTGCGTTCAGGAATGTCTATTCCTGTAAATGGGGTAAATTTGAAAGTTGTTGATGTGGTAGGTAGCACGGGTTTACAAATTAAGTATGATCCGGGTATTCCGATTGTTTATAGCGGTTTTGCTTTGTTGATGTTGGGTGTGGTCATGAGTTATTTTTCCCATTCCCAAATTTGGGCTTTGCAAAAAGATGATGTTTTGTATATTGGTGGTAAAACTAACCGCGCTCAAGTAACCTTTGAAAGAGAGGTTTTGGGAATTTTAGAGCAACTGACTCAACCAGCTACAAAATAATTTTTTTGATTTGGGCAACAATAGCAATTAAGTGGTGTATTTTATAGGTATGATACCGCTAATTAAGGTGCGTATATCCTATGGATAAATCAAAAATACAGTCACTAATTGCTATTATCCACCAAGAACTTATTCCCAATTTCGTGATTGAAAGTGTCCATCCCCACAACCCGATAGAAGTACGCGCTATCCCCTCTCCCTGGGAGTTGTTGGGTACAGGAAACTATGCAGCGGTGGTTGTTCATCCTGAATATCCTGATGTGGTGGTGAAAATGTACGCACCTGGTCGTCCTGGGTTTGAGGAAGAATTGGAGGTCTACCAGCGTCTTGGTTCTCATCCTGCTTTTTCTGAGTGTTTTTATGCTCATGATGGTTTGTTGGTTTTGAAAAGATTATTTGGTGTTACTCTTTATGACTGTTTACACCGGGGTTTGCGTATTCCTCCCAAGGTAATTAAAGATATTGATTATGCTTTGGACTATGCTCGCACTCGCGGACTTTACCCCCATGATGTACATGGTAAAAATGTGATGATGTTTGAGGGTAGGGGTTTGGTGGTGGATATTTCTGATTTTCTGCAACAGGAAAAATGCTCAAAATGGGATGATTTAAAAAGAGCTTATTATTTGATATATCTACCTATTTTTTATCCTTTGCGGTTACGAGTTCCTCATCCTTTGTTAAATAAAGTCCGTAAAATTTACCGTTTTATTAGGTCTATTTCTGGTCATATTTTGGCATTTATTAATAAGTTAATGGGTAAGAAGTCTCTCAAAAATTAATCAGGTTAATTATGCCTAAGAAAATTAGGGAATTAAAGAAAATGCTCAAAAAAGCAGGTTTCACAGAACGTCCAAGTAAAGGAAGTCACACTAACTGGACTCATCCATTATATCCTGGAAGAATTACAATATCAGGTAAGGATAGTAAAGATGCTAAACCATATCAAGAAAGTGAAATTCTAGAAGCAATAGAAATTATTAACGCCAAAGAAAATGAACAAAATTAATGGGACAATGGATAAATTAAGATATCAAATGATCATTCAATGGTCAGAGGAAGATGATTGTTTTTTAGTTAGTTTACCTGATTTTCCTGGACAAAAATGGCGCACTCATGGAGAAACTTATGAAGAAGCTGTTGCTAATGGTAAAGAAGCTCTAGAATCTTTAATAATTTCTTATGAAGCTGATGGTGAATCTTTACCTGAACCTAATATTTATAAAATGGCTGGTTAGTGATAAAAAAATCTCCAAAACATTATGTGATGAGGACTGAAGTCCTCACTACATACCTCATTACATAACTGGTTATTTGCGTTTTTTATGCTTTACTTCCACAACTGTATGCACATTTCCACGGGGAGTAAAATCAGCTTTGACTGTCATTTTCAAAGGATCACAAGCTGCAACTACATCATCTAAAATTTGATTTGCTGTTTCTTCGTGGGAAATATAGCGATCGCGGTAACTGTTAATATACAGTTTTAAAGCTTTTAATTCTACTACCTTTTCATCCGGTACGTAGGAAATGTAAATAGTCGCAAAGTCAGGATAACCGGAAAAGGGACATTTACAGGTAAATTCAGGCAAAGTAATATCAATATTATATTCTCTACCTATACGCGGATTGGGAAAGGTAATTAGTTTTCCTTCTTCAATCTCACGTTCACCATATTTCATTTCTGGTTTGCTTGGGGGTACAGTCTCAGACAAGGAATTACTCATAAAATGATTCTGGAAATTATTCTAGAAAAATGCAGAGATTCATGAATACTAATAATAATTTAACATTGACAACACCTGTTTCACGCTTAAAATTCACTGCTGCTCTTTTCCCAGTCTGGGCAATTTTCGTCATCCCAACCATGAGGGTGCATAGCACAAACTAACAAATTACCACCATAAGCTTGACCATGATAATTGCTGCAACCTATACAAGCAGGATTTTTTTCCGCTGTCGCTTCCACTTGATATGGAAAACCTGGATCTACATCTGCTACCACGTCTTCCAGTTCCCAGTATACTTCCATCAGCGGTTCTGCTAATTCCTGTAAATACTGGTCAATTTCCGCAGCAATGTTATTCTGCACCTCGAAGGTAATTTCTTCCGTTAGCTCAAAAAAAGCATCTACCATGTCATTAATTCCTTGGAAGAAGTTTTCGACTTCATCAGTCACAGTTTCGATGATATCAACTAAGTCTTTTTGCCACGGTTCCATAAGCTTAACTGTGTTACTGGCTACAAACAGGACGCTTCCGGGTTCTCGGTTGTAAGTGCGATAATAACTAGAATATAGCCATCAATGCAAATCAAACCAGTGTTAGATTTAGCGCCATCCCCCAAATTACCATTTTTACTGATGTTCAGGGTGAAAAATTAGTTTTTACTGATCGCGTTTAAGCTGTTCTAATTGTTTTTTCAGGTCTAGCACTTGTTGACGCAGGTGATCCACGTTTTCTTTGGGAGTTTGTTTAACAGTCGGTTCTTCATCTTCCCCTATTATTTCGATGCGACGGGGTTCAGAAGCTTCTGTTTTTTCTGTGGTTTCACCAGGTGTCTGGGGTTGTTGGGCTTGTCTCATCATATCTTCTACGAAACGACGAGCTTCTTCTGTGTTCATTTCACCCTTGGCTACCATCTCGTCAGCCAGTTTTTGGACTTGCGATCGCAGTTCCGCTAATTTCCCCCCTGCTTTTTCGCCTGCGTAAGAAGCCAAGCCTACACCCAGGTAAAAAGCTTTTTGTACAATATCTCCAAAACCAGGCATTGCTGCAAAGCACTCCTAAAAATGGGGCGACCCGGAGACTACGCCTATCGCAAGCATCCCGTATTGCTGCTACCTTCCGGTCCTGACAAAGTTTGGGCGTTGAGATCGCATAGATCCAGGTCTGAAATCATCATAACATCAAATTTCTAAAAATGTGCATCATTCCACAACAATTTTCCATTCGTAAAGCTGATAACTCACACAACCGTTGACTACTAAGGGATCAGCAGCCACGATGGCCTGCGCTTCATCCATTGAAGCCGCCTCAAATAACATCATCCCCCCTCCCCTTTGCGCCCAATATCCCGTTTTAGCTTTATGTCCTTTATCCATCAATGCTTTGACGTAAGCTGTATGGGCTGGTACATATTGATCAAAGGTGGGCTTATCCACTAAACCTGCTTCAATTTTGACAAACCAAGGCATAATAATTAGGTAGTTTAGATTTTTCTTAAATTATCATATTGGTGATTGGTAATTGATAATTGATAATTGATAATTGATAATTGATAATTGATAATTGATAATTGATAATGGGTAATTGGGTTATTAACTTCCTCCTGACTCCTGACTTCTAAAATTATGAATCGCTTTTTTATTGCTATACTTCCACCCCAACATATTCAAGATTACGCTAACGAAATTAAACAACATTTTGTTAATGATTATGGTAGTCGCGGCGCTCAAAATTCCCCTCCACATATCACTCTACAGCCTCCTTTTATGTGGGAAAAAAAGGAAATATCAATTTTAGAAACCTTTATGGAAACTTTCGCCAAAAAGCAGAATTACTTACCCATTACACTTGATGGTTTTGCGGCTTTTCCTCCTCGTGTTATATACATGAATGTAGTAAAAAGTCAAGCACTTTTAAAGTTACAATTAGATTTAATGAATGATATAGAAAGTAGTTTGGGAATCATCGGTAAAGATGGGAAAAATCACTCTTTTACACCCCATCTTACCGTAGCCAGAAGAGATTTAAAAAAACATCATTTTCCTCCTGCTTGGAATGACTTTAAAGAACGTCAGATATATTTTGAATTTACCGCATCTCATCTGACCTTGCTACTCCATGACGGCAGACAGTGGAACGTAAAATCAGAGTTTTCTTTTCAGTAATGAATCTTTAAAAAGATTTACCTTTTTTTAACCATAAAAATCTATCCTTTGGTGGATAATGAGGGAATAGTAAGTTGATTTTCCAACTATCTCCCAGTATACCAGTATATCAGTATAACGTTATGACAACCAAATTAATTCTCAATTCTAATGAAATCCTTAAATTAGGATCTGAAGGGGCAAAAGTTGAGCAGTTGCAACAAATATTAAAAATTCTCAACTTTGATCCTGGCATTATAGATGGTAATTTTGGGAATAAGACTGTAGTAGCAGTGAAACAGTTTCAAACAGCAAAAAAACTTGAAGCTGATGGGGTGGTGGGAATAGGCACTCAGACGGTTTTAAACAATGCTTTAAATGATTTAGAGAAGGCGAGTTTAGTTCTTTATGGTGGTGCAACTGGTAAACTACCTTTACCAGGGGTGGCGCTGATTAAAGAATTTGAAGGTTTGTATTTGAAGGCTTATCCTGATCCTTTAACTGGTGGTAAACCAATTACTATTGGTTGGGGAACGACTCGCAAGAAAAATGGTGGTGAGTGGAAATTAGGTGAAACAATTACTAAAGCAGAAGCGGAAGAGTTGTTAATGTTGCAGTTAGAAAATAGCTATCTGCCAACTTTAGAGAAAATTCCTGTATGGGATGTGTTGAATGTTAACCAACAGGGTGCTTTATTGAGTTTTGGTTATAATTTAGGTGCTAATTTCTATGGTGCAAAGAATTTTGAGAGTATAACCAGAGTTTTAAAGAATCAACAATGGGATGAAATTGAAGAGACTTTTGTTAAATATAGAAACCCTGGTAGTTCAGTGGAAGCAGGGTTAAGAAGGAGGAGATTAGCAGAGGCTAAATTGTTTTTGACTCCAGTAAGTTAAAAAAATTAAATCATGTAGGTTGGATTGAGGAACGAAACCCAACATTTACAAACCAAAACTTACGGAATTTTGTTGGATTACGCTATCCCTTAACCCAACCTTGTATCTTAGAGGAGGTTGCATTGATTATCTGCTCAGAGAAGTTACACATCTTGTTCACCACAGCCTGATCACAGGGTAAACTGATGGAATTGACTGATCAACATTAGTGACCTTATGACTGCGTTTTTATTAGAAGTTGGTACAGAAGAACTACCCGCAAGCTTTCTGAGTGGTGCGATCGCACAATGGCGATCGCGTATTCCTCAAACTCTAGAAGCTAATAGTCTCAAAGCGGAAACGGTGGAAGTTTTTGGAACTCCCCGACGGTTAGCAGTTCTCATCACCGGTTTACCATCCCAACAACCAGACAAAGAAGAAGAAATTAAAGGACCACCTGCACAAGCCGCATTTAAAGATGGTCAACCCACAAAAGCAGCAGAAGGTTTCGCTAAAAAACAAGGTGTGGAACTGTCAGCTTTAGAAGTGCGTTCTACGGATAAAGGTGATTTTGTCTTTGTTAATAAAAAGACAGCAGGACGACCAGTAGCAGAAATATTAACAGAACTCGTTCCCCAATGGGTTTGGAATTTGGAAGGAAAGCGGTTAATGCGGTGGGGAAGCGGTGACGGTAGGTTTTCCCGTCCTATTCGCTGGTTAGTTGCTTTATTAGATGGGGATATTTTACCCTTAGAATTGCAGAACGGTGAGAAGATAGTTAAAAGCGATCGCATTTCTCCAACCCATCGCGTTTTACATCCCGAACCTGTCAGCATTTCCCACGCAACAGAATATGTAAATACCTTGCGTTCTGGTTATGTGATTGTTTCCCCAGAAGAACGGGAAAAAATCATTGTTGAACAAGTCAAAACTGCAGTGCAAAAATTAGGCGGTTTTACAGAAATTTACCCAGACTTATTAGAAGAAACGACGAATTTAGTAGAATATCCGAGTGCGGTAGTTGGTAAATTTGAGGATGAATTTCTCAAATTACCTACAGAAGTTTCTACCACAGTCATGGTAACGCACCAGCGTTATTTTCCGGTATTTAAGACAGCGGAAAATCAGGAATTATTACCTAAATTCGTCACCGTTTCTAACGGCGATCCTGTAAAATCAGATATCATTGCTGTTGGTAATGAAAGAGTAATTAGGGCGCGTTTAGCAGATGGGAGATTTTTCTATGAAGCTGATTTAGCGAAACCTTTAGAAAGCTTTTTACCGCAATTAGAAACAGTTACATTTCAAGAAGATTTAGGTTCAGTTAGGGGCAAAGTTGAGAGAGTTGTAAACATAGCAAATCTCATTTCTCAACAATTGCAATTAGCAGAAAATCAAAGTCAGAAAATTCAAAGGGCAGCTTTATTATGTAAAGCGGATTTAGTCACCCAAATGGTGTATGAATTTCCTGAACTACAAGGTATTATGGGGGAAAAATACGCCTTAGCTAGTGGTGAAGATGCAGAAGTAGGAAAAGCAATTTTTGAACATTATTTACCCAGAAATGCTGATGACATTCTACCGGAAACATTAACCGGGCAAATAGTAGGAATAGCTGATAGACTAGATACATTAATTAGTATCTTTGGTTTGGGTTTAATTCCTTCAGGTTCATCCGATCCCTTTGCATTACGTCGCGCTGCAAATGCGATCATTAATATTACGTGGTTTTCTAATTTGCAGATAAATTTAGAGAAGCTATTAGAACAGATAGCGACAAATTTTGCATCTACATTTAATAAAGATGCCAAATCTTTAATATCCACATTACGGGAATTTTTCCTACAAAGGATTCGGACTTTATTACAAGAAGAAAAACAGATAGATTATGACTTGGTAAATGCGGTATTGGGAGATGATCAAGAATATACAGAACGAGCATTACAAGATTTATTGGATGTACGCGATCGCGCAATTTACTTACAACAAATCCGCAAAGATGGTACATTAGAAAAAATCTATGAAACCATTAACCGTTCTACTAGACTCGCTGCACAAGGTGATTTAGATTTTCAGCAGTTAGAACCAAAAACATTAATTAATCCCCAATTATTCCAAAAATCATCTGAATCAGCATTCTACAACGCCCTAGTAGAATTAGTACCCCAAACCCAAACCGCACAGCAAACACGCAACTATCAACTGTTAATAGCAGCATTAGAAAAAATTGCTCCCACCGTGAGTAAATTCTTTGATGGTGAAGATAGCGTGTTAGTCATGGACCCAGATGTAAATATTAAGAGAAATCGGTTAAATTTGCTGGGTTTATTGCGAAATCATAGCCGTGTATTAGCTGATTTTGGCGCGATTGTGAAAAATTTGTAGCAAAAATCAACAAAAAGAGGTGTAATTTTTGCCAATTAACGCTAGTATAGGATAGCTTAACCAGGGATGATGCTAAACAGTCTATGCCAGAAGCTATTGTGATAGGATTGGGAAAGTCCGGTATTGCTGCGGCAAGATTGTTGAAACAGGAAGGATGGGAGGTGGAACTTTGCGATCGCAATACCTCCCCAAACCTCCTGGAACAACAACAACAACTTGCTCAAGAACAAATTACCGTCAAATTAGGACACACCCCAGATTTTGAAAGTTTAAATTTAGCCAACACATCGCCTAAATTAATAGTAGTGAGTCCTGGTGTACCTTGGGATATTCCGATCTTGTTAAAAGCGCGAGAGTTAGGAATAGAAACCATTGGGGAAATGGAACTCGCATGGAGACATTTGCAAAATATTCCCTGGGTAGCAATAACTGGTACAAATGGGAAAACCACAACCACCGCGTTAACTGCTGCCATTTTTCAAGCTGCCGGTTTTAACGCCCCTGCTTGTGGTAACATCGGTTATGCTGCTTGTGAAGTAGCTTTAAAAGGAACAGGGAACACTTCGACAAGCTCAGTGCATCGCAGGGAACAGGGAACAGAAAGTAAAATCCAAAATTCTGTAGATTGGATTATAGGTGAATTAAGTAGTTATCAAATAGAATCTTCTGTGACGCTTGCACCGAAAATTGGTATTTGGACAACCTTCACACCGGATCATTTAGCCCGTCATAAAACCTTAGAAAATTACTACAATATTAAAGCCAAACTGTTAAATAATTCCCAGTTACAAATATTTAACGGAGACGATGTTTATTTAAACAAAGCAAGTTTAAATCAGTGGTCTGATGCTTATTGGACAAGTGTTAAAGGGGCAGAATTTTTAATAGGTGAAAAAGGTTTTTATATAGAAAATGGCTGGGTAATAGAAAAATTATCTGCAACTTCTGAACCTCAGAAAATTGTTGAAGTTTCTGCTTTGCGAATGGTAGGAGAACACAACCAACAAAATCTATTAATGTCCGTTGGTGCAGCGAGATTAGCAGGAATAGAAATTGCAGCAATTTGTCGCGCTGTGAGTGAATTTCCTGGTGTTCCCCATCGTTTAGAACATATTTGTACATGGTCAGGAATTGAATTTATTAATGATAGTAAAGCTACAAATTATGATGCAGCAGAAGTAGGTTTAGCATCGGTAAAAAGTCCAGTGATTTTAATAGCTGGTGGTGAAGCAAAAGACGGAGATGATACAGCTTGGTTAAAGAAAATACAAGATAAAGCTGCTGCTGTTTTACTCATTGGTAGTGCTGCAAATGCCTTTGCTCAAAGATTACAAGAAGTGGGATATAATAACTTTGAAATTGTGGAAACAATGGATAAAGCTATTCCCAGATCCGCAGAATTAGCGAAAAAATACCAAGCGTCAGTAGTGTTATTATCTCCAGCCTGTGCCAGTTTTGATCAATATCCTAATTTTGAAGTTAGGGGTGAACATTTCCGGGAGTTGTGTTTAAATTGGGTGGATAAAATGCAGGGATAATTTAGCGCAGATAGACGCAAATGAAAGAAAAAATTTAAAATATCTGCGTTTATACCAAAAATCCCAATTGATAAAACATCACCGTAACAAAACGAAAAACTCTCTAAAAAAGTCTTACCTTTGCGTACTTTGCGTCCTTTGCGGTTAAAATAAAAATAAATGTACACATTTAGGATCATCCCCATTCATCTATGGATAAAAAATATAAATTAACTCTGAGGATAGATAAACTATAAAGTTCATAAATGCTTAAATTCAATAGAGTCTTTCACTTCTGTAAAACAAGGTTTGGTAAAAAAACCAAGCCTTTTTTATCAATTGATAATTGATAATTGATAATTGATAATTGATAATTGATAATTGATAATTGACAATTGTTTCATTAAAATTTTAAGTATTTGTGCAAAATCTGAAAACTATTCGTTTACTCACTTTTATTGTTTTACAGCTATTTTCAGGTAAATAAACCACATTTTGATTTAGGTTTCGCGTTAACAATGTAGAGGCGTTCGCGAAGCGTGCTGGAAGCATCAGCATTCGGACAATTAATTATCGGTTTTTACCTAAGACTATCATCCGAATGCTTCGCCCTTACTGTGGTCTAAAGACATGAAAACTGCTGTAGGATGGTTAAAATTAAAATTGTTAATTCAGGTAAATAAAAAGTAAAAAATGGCGGGCAAGATGCCCACCCCACAAGACTTTTCTTATTACTTCCTTTCTTCCTTTGCGTCTTTGCGTCTTTGCGTGAGATATAAAATAAACTAACCCAAAAACAACTGATAAGCAGGATTTTGACTTTCATCCCAATAACGATAACCCAAAGAATCAAGAAACTCCTGCCATTGATTCATTTCATGGGGTGGAACTTGCATTCCTACCACAATTCGTCCATAATCTGCCCCATTATTGCGATAATGAAATAAGCTAATATTCCAATCAGGAGACATAGAACCCACAAATTTCATCAACGCCCCAGGACGTTCAGGAAATTCAAACCGATATAATAATTCATGATCAGCAAGTTGAGAATGTCCCCCTACCATGTGCCGTAAATGCAATTTTGTTAATTCATCATCGGTTAAATCAATTGTTTTTAAACCGTTATTTTCAAACTTTTCTACAATTTTCGCAGCATCGGCGCGGTTTTCAATTTGCACACCGACAAAAATATGCGCTTCTTTGGTATCGGCAATGCGATAATTAAATTCTGTTAGGTTTCTGTCGCCCAGACATTCACAAAATTTACGCAGACTTCCCGGTTTTTCAGGAATATTCACCGCAAAAATCGCTTCTCGACGTTCTCCAAATTCTGCCCTTTCTGCCACAAACCGCAAGCGGTCAAAGTTCATGTTAGCACCGCAAGCGACGGCAACTAAGTTTTTTCCTTGTATTTGTTCTCGTTCTGCATAGACTTTAGCAGCAGCTACAGCTAATGCTCCCGCAGGTTCTAAAATAGAACGGGTATCTTCAAAAACATCTTTTATCGCTGCACAGGTAGCATCGGTATCCACCAAAATAATTTCATCTACATATTCCTGACACAAGCGGAAGGTTTCCTCTCCCACTTCCCGCACTGCTACCCCATCAGCAAACAAACCCACCTGAGATAAGCGTACCCGATAACCGGCTGTGAGAGATTGAGACATAGCATCAGCGTCTACAGGTTCGACACCGATAATTTTGATTTCTGGGCGCAGGCGTTTGACGTAAGCACCGATACCAGCAATTAAACCACCTCCACCAATAGCGACAAAAATCGCGTGAATAGGTTGTTGATATTGGCGTAAAATTTCCATGCCAATAGTTCCCTGGCCAGCGATGACATCAGGATCATCAAAGGGATGTATAAAAGTTAACCCTTTTTCCGCTTCTAATTGACGGGCGTAGGCGTAAGCGTCATCATAGGTATTTCCATATAAAACCACCTCTCCCCCCCGTGCTTTGACGGCGTTAATTTTTACTTGGGGAGTGGTTACGGGCATAACAATAATAGCTTTTGTTCCCAAGCGACTGGCAGATAAGGCTACACCTTGGGCGTGGTTTCCCGCAGATGCAGCAATTACACCTTGTTTCAGTAAGTCTGGGGGCAGGTTAGCCATTTTGTTATAGGCACCCCGCAATTTAAAGGAGAAGACAGACTGCATATCTTCCCGCTTGAGTAGCAGTTTGTTGTTAATGCGGTGGGAGAGGTTGGGGGCATATTCCAGTGGTGTTTCTTGGGCTACATCGTAAACGCGGGCAGTAAGGATTTGTACCAGGTAGTCGCAATACATAGGCTATAGATGCAATGTTGGGTTGGATTGTTAATTTTACCGCTTGTTGGGTAGTTGGTGATGACATCTATAATCCCAGTCTTTTAAGAGTTTGTTCATAATCTTTAAGAGCGTTAAAAATATCAGTAAAATCTCTTTTGGTGACTGATGGAGAATTTAAAATTTGTGTACAGTTTTCAATATGTGTATGTGCATGACTATTTCTCAAAGGTTTGAGACTATCTAGTTTTGGTTTAAGTATAGCTAAAGAAACTGGATTTACAGATTTTTCAAGTTTTTCAAAATTCATCAAACCTATAGTGAGAACAAGTAACTTTCGGAAGTTATTTTCATAATCGAATTGAGAAGTATTCTTGACTTCTTGTTGAACTAATTTAATATGATTATTATTTGTAAGGCATCTTTTCGCACATCTTAATACAATATCATCTATAGCTTGTTCGATCCATCCACATAGTTCTAAAAGAGCAAGTTTGGAATAATACTTTTGTAAATTAGGATCTGTAGTTTGATTATAAAATTTATCCATATCATTGAGAGTTTTCTGGATTTTAGTCTTTACTATTGCCATACAAGATCACAATCCAGAAAAAACTTTTCTAGCAGCATTAAGTCGCGCTAATACTTTATCCTTGGATGCAAGATCCTCTTTAAGAACTTCAGGAGATAAGCTGCTATGGTGTAGTAGTTTATTGAATAAACTACTAATTTCTTCGCGTTTCATTGATTTAATTTTACTGAGGTTAGATGCAATACCAAACATTACAGATTCAAGAACAGCTATGCTTTTGCGTTTGCTTAATTCTGTTATATTTTCGTTTATTATATCAACTGTTTGTTTAAATATTTTTTCTTTTTCATCCAGCTTACTTTCATCTAAATTTCTATGTTTACCCATATAGTTGTTCAGGAAATCTGTTAATTTACCATTATATTTTGTATGTTCATCGTAAAATGCAAAAAATCTGAGAATAATCTCTATAGTAATAAAGCGGTGTTTTTTTCTGCCTTGTTCTTTATTTAAATTAATCCAAGCTGGATATTCATCCATTTGTTTCAATCTCTGATTAAAACTACCATTGTATATACAATTTCTAATTTCCTGATTATTTAATTTGATACCCCCAGTGTTTAATCTATGAAAAATAGTAAATAAATAATTTGTATGATTTTTTTTAGAATAATCACATCTTAAAACAGTAATTGGTAATGTTAAATTTTCTATTCTTGTATAGTAAAGATAAAGTTCAGAAGCGGGATTAAGAAAATCTTTAACGTGCTTACCAGATATTTTTGGATCAATATCTGGTAGATTAGATAGTTTCCAGTTTTCTTCCTCAAAGAAGCGAATAATAGCCGACATTCTCTGTAATCCATCAATAACTTGCCACTTCTGTGTTTTATAATCAACACTAAAACACATACTTGGTATTGGTAACTGCTTGATTAGTGAATCAATAAATCGAGTTTGATCTGTTTTTCTCCAAACCTCTTCTCTCTGAAATTCTGGTTGAATCACAAGAATTCCTTGCTTGTACATTCTGTAAAGATCAGCACAGGAACGCAGTTCGTTATAGGCGATTAAATCATCAGGTGGTACGTGATCTGAATCATCCTCATAAAAAATAGTTTCTTCAGCTTCTTCAATTTGTTTAAAAATGTTGTTTTCAGCTTCTTGAATTTTACTGTTCATTTTATTTTCCAAGTTTAATTCAATCATATTTCGCAAAATTTAAATATTTTTTTATAAATTTCAAGTTGTCTTTAAATATCAAGATTCAGTTGAATATCTGAAAATAACTTGACATATACCCCTATTTTACTCAATTAACTGGTACAGCAGATGTAAATATTTATCATAATATGCCAGTATGGCTATCTCTTGTATTAGCATACTACAATATACTTACTTTGGAAATAGCCTAAGTAAAGCTTACCACAATTTTCCTTATTAAAAATATAGCGGAGATTTCTTAATGGCTTTAATATCTACATCTTTCTGTAAACTGGTATTAGCAACTTCGATAATCCAAAAAATATCTTGTGGTTCTCGGTGGCGTTCATTATAAGCTGACTCTGGTAAACGGACAATAGCTATATCTGGTTCTGGTTCAGAGGAAGATAATGTAACTGGACCATTAAAACGAACCTCAGCTTTACCTGCTAGTAACTCTTCCAGGTATTTAGTACCACGTCTAGCGGTGTTGTAATGAATGGGTGTTTCTGGAGACATTTCGACTATTTCCCCTGCTAGTAATTCTACAGGGCGATCGCTCAAAATCCCTGCGGCAATTATCCGATGATAATCTTCAACAGACCATTTAACAAGTGTCTTCATAGTCTTAGTTAATATGCTTTGTCTTATTCTATAACACCACCCTCTTTACTGGTTTTTATTTCTGTGATAAATCCAACAAATTCGCCAACTTATAAACTATTCGCGCACCTACATTTCCATCCCATTCCGCATCACCAACTTCATTCACATCAAACCCAATAATCTTTCTTCCACTCTTGACAACTTCCCTAAATAAACAATAAACTTGCTCTAATTCCAAACCCCCAGGAACGGGAGTTCCCGTATTAGGACAAAGTTTAGGATCTAAACCATCAACATCAAAACTAATATGGACATTCTCAGGTAAATTCCCTACTATTTCCTGACATAAATCAATCCAAGTTTTACCAGCATATTGTTGTTGTTTGATCGCTGAATCATAATAAGCAACAACCCGATTATTTGAATTATTAATTATTTCCACTTCATCAATACAAATATCCCGCAAACCCACCTGCACTAATTTAGAAATTTGCGGAATTTTCAACGCATTAAACATAATTGACGCATGGGAAAATTCAAACCCTTCGTAAGCATCTCTTAAATCTGCGTGTGCATCAATATGTAAAATTCCAAAATCAGGATATTGATTTGCCAAAGCTTGGAAATAACCCAAAGGTGAACTGTGATCACCACCGATGACAGCAACTTTTTTACCTAAATTCATTGCTTGCTGACATTGGCTAAATAACCATTGATTTACCTGTGCACCCGCTTGATTAATTTCTGTGAGGATAGGTGTTAAATCCGGTGTGTTTGTTAATGCTTTACCTTCAGATTGTCTGGCAATTATTTTAGCAGCTTGTTGACGATAATAATTATTTTTATCTAAGATATCTTGAGAAATTTCAACTAAATAAATTCCTTGTTTCCAACCATCAGGATGATCAAAATCAAACAAATCTATTTGATAGGAAGCATCTAAAATTCGCTGTGGTGCATTCGCTGTTCCCGCACCATAAGAAACAGTAACTTCCCAAGGAACAGCAAAGATAATTAAATTAGCAGTGTTATAATCATAAGGTAAGCCTAAGAGATTACCATTAATTTCTGCTATACCGCTAGGATCGTAGTCTGGGATGTAATTACTCATAGTTTATTTTTTGGATATGCAGATAAAACACTGTTGAGAGGACATTATTATTGTAGCAGAATAGACCATGAAAATCACAGAAAAATAAAATTACAACATTTAAAGAAAAAGGTTTGGCTGTGAACCAAACCTCAAAAATTGCTGTGCTTAACAACGTACTAAATTAATTTAGTTCTTGTCTGCTTACAGATCATCTTCCTAGAGGATGTGTCAAAATATTCCAAAAACTGATAAAGCATTACTTGGTTAAAATTTTAAATATGGTTATATTTAGCAGTATTAAATTCTTTAAGTATCTATCTAAAGTATGAAAAAGGCTTGGACTCAAGCCAAGCCTTTGTATATACCAGGTGTTTACCATATATAGTTAATTTAAACTCTGTTTTCTGCTAATTCATCTCTCTATCAGGTGAGTACAAAATTCATAAAACCCGCTAATAGATACCACTGAAAATTAAACATCAATTTGCATAAAAAAAGACCCTGGAATATTGACCAGGGTTAATACACGTTTTTCAGGCATTAATACACTAAATAATAGTCTCTGTAAATCGCTATTTCTACTACCTAAAGAGTAATTAAAATAGATTTTTATATTGTGTGTGAGTAATAATTTACTTATGGGAATAGTTGTGGGAAAATCCAAGCGTTGCTATTTATCTACCACAAAAAAGGCTTGGTTTTTCGCCAAGCCCAGATATATACCAAGTGTTTACCATATCTAGTTAATTTAAGCTTACTTAGATTTTATATCATCTACCTAGAGGATGTGTACAAATATGAGTTTACCTGTTAATAACTGAATTTAATATACCTGTCAAAAAATTATTCTTTCTTCCTAGAGTTGACATTATTCAACCGACAATAATTGAGAATAATCGCAAGTGTCAATGTCAAGAATGATGATTAAAAAAGAAAGGCTTGATCACAGAACAAGCCTTAGGTAGAAGTAGATTATATTTCTATAGATACTTTATGGGGTAAATTAATCAGTCTCTAGGAAAGATGATTTTTGAGAAAATTAATATTCTTTGCTAATTTGTTTCATCATAAAAAAAGGTTTAGCTCGGCTAAACCTCCATAGAAAGCAGTTATTCGACACACCAAGATTAATTTAATTCTACTCCTATTTATAGTCATCTTCCTATAGGATGTGTCCAAATAATTAGATATATGATATGGAATTACGATGTTTAAAAAAGTTGATTAATCTACTATCAAAAGATAGATTAAAATCAAAATTTTTAGCTTTTTAAACAATTTAATCACTGATTAATTACTAAAAAAATGATGATCACTGAGACTCTCAGCAAAAACTGTCTTTACTAGGGGTAATTCATGAATTACCCCTACTTTTATTCTGTTTTGCGTAAGTCCCGTTTATTAAAGAAATTGGCAAAAATGTTACACATCAATTAGCATAACAATGGCGTTCACTTCTAACTAATAGTGTATTAATTATAACTTTGTCTTGAGAGAAAATATTTTTCTATTATTTTCTATTAATTTCATTCTGATTTCATTTTTGTGTGTAAAAATAGTTAATGGTTGATGTTACAGTGAGTAAAGAAGTTAAATTCATCAAGTCAATTAGACCTCTCCAAAATAGAATGTATTAATTTGTCTAAGTTGTAGGGGCGAAGCTTATGGGCGATAATTTGACGGAAAAATCAGACATCTAGATATCCCATAAGCTTCGACCTGACCGCATAAATAAGTTCCATAATTTCTTTTCTGGAGAAGTCAATTAGATTAGCCTAAGTTACTTCAAACAGCCGCAGGTAAATATCAGGTAGTTATCTTCTCTGATATTAAAGGTGAAAAAGTCAAAAGTAGATTTTCATTTAAACCCTAGATTCTCATTCAGGAAATATATCAAGATGCAACGTATTTTAGTAGGTTTTTTTGTAGCTACAACATTATTATCATCGTCTGGTTGTTCATCAATAATTAAATCTGGTGAAGCAAAGATTTCTAATAGTGAAACTACTCCTCAAACCGAAAAACAAAAATCAAAACCCATGAGTGAACATCAAGCACATTCAGAAAAGCAAAAAATGGATCACTCACAGCATGAAGAAAAACCCAAAACAGCTATCACAACCCAAGCGAAATTAACAACACCCAAAAATTTAACAACTAACCAACCGATTAACCTAGCTATTGATATTCAGGATGAAACAGGAAAACCAGTCAATAAATTTGATGTTTTCCAAGAAAAAATTATGCACTTAATAGTTGTCAGCAATGACTTAGAACATTTTGATCATTTGCACCCTGAATATAAAGAAAATGGTAGTTTTCAAGTCAGCGTCAATTTTCCCAACCCAGGAGAATACACACTTTTTAGTGATTATAAACCAGCAGGACAAGCAGAGTATATATCATCCACAAATATCACCATTCCCGGTACAGTTTCCCTACCCAAAAGTTTAGCTAAATATGAAAAAACTAAAACTATATCCGATACAAAAGTAAACCTGAATATTTCTGAAGAAAAAATCAAAGTAGGTGAAGAAGTAAGTTTAACATTTGATATCAAAGATAACAACAATCAACCAGTAAAAGACCTGAAACCATACTTAGGAGAAAAAGGACATTTAGTAATTATTAAAAGTTCATCAACTCTTTCAAAATCTGACTATCTTCACGCCCATGCAATGAAAAATACTCCTGATGGACAAGTGAAATTTCATACCAAATTTCCCCAGTCAGGAACTTATAAAATGTGGATGCAATTTGACCGCAATGGTAAAATCAAAACCGCAGACTTTTGGGTAAATGTAGAATAGACATCTCCACAATAGAATGTATTAATTTGTCATAAGTTGTAGGGGCGAAGCATTTGGGCGATAATTTAACGGAAAAATCAGACATCTAGATATCCCATAAGCTTCGCCCTGCCCCCATAAATAAGTTCCATAATTTCTTTTCTGGAGAGGTCTAATGTTAGTTGACTCTGCGGTAAGCTGCTTTGCATCTAACTTCCCTTGCTTTGTAGCACTAACGCGAATCCCAACCTACGAATAGCAATCAACAAAAATAAAGCTGTTTAAAATGACACTTGTTGTCTATGATTATTTTTGTATATTTTTCCTAGTCATATCTTAGCCATACATGATAGATAACAATCACATCTTATTACGTAATCTTTGGTACTACGCACTACCTAGTCATCTTCTCAAACCAGGTAAGATGGTATCCCGGATTTTTTTGGGAGAACCTGTACTGCTGATGAGAAATAAAGAAGGTCAAGTTTTTGCAGTGCGTGATATTTGTCCTCATCGTGCAGTACCTTTAAGTTGTGGTAGATTCAATGGTCAAGAAGTAGAATGTTGTTATCATGGTTGGCGCTTCAACCCTGGGGGAAAATGTGTAGAAATTCCATCATTATTACCAGAACAAAACATAGATTTGAGTCGTTTTGATGTGCAATCATATCCTATTTATGAGACTCAAGGCAACATTTGGATCTACATGGCCGATAGCGAAAAATCTCAAGTCAACGCTGATCAAAAAGATGTTCCCATAGTTCCTGGTTTTCCTGAACAACAACCTCATTTAGTAGAAGTAATGCGGTTTCCTTGCTTTGTAGATCATGCGGTGACAGGTTTAATGGACCCTGCACATTCTCCCTATGTACATAGAGTTTGGTGGTGGAGAAGTGGAGAAATACATGAAGAAGTCAAACAATTTGATCCTTCACATTATGGGTTTACAGTCAGACGACATCAATTGTCAGATAATATGGAAAATATGAGCCGATTATATTGGTTAGTCGGTGGAGGAATACCCGAAGTAGAAATTTCTTTTCGTTTACCAGGAGTGAGAATAGAAGAAATTACATTTGGCAAACATCGAGTTTGTAATTTAACCGCAGTCACACCAATTTCTGAAACCGAAACAGAAGTAAATTTTGTCCTTTATGGTATACCAAATTGGTTAAGAATATTCACACCTTTAATTCATATCTTAGCCAGAAAATTTTTAGATCAAGACCGCACAGTAGTAGAAAAACAGCAAATTGGACTCAAATACAATCCTGTATTGCGACTGATTAAAGATTCAGATATGCAAGCACAATGGTATTATCAATTAAAACGTGAATTTGCCCGTGCTACATCTGAAAAACGAGAATTTATCAATCCTGTAAAAAGTGTATTATTGCGATGGCGTGCTTAATATTTTAGTCATCATTAATTACACATGAAAAGATTACACATTCAAACATTTTAAATCTTGTGGGGTGGGCATCCTGCCCGCCCTTAAAATCTTAAATCTGCTGTATTTAATAACTCCTGAATATGAAAATTATCGTTTTTGGCAGCATAAATATAGACCTAGTAGCAACCACACCCCGCTTACCTATTCCTGGGGAAACATTGCTAGGCGAAAGCTTTTTTACCACCCCTGGGGGTAAAGGTGCAAACCAAGCAGTTGCATTAGCAAAATTAGGAATACCCACGCAAATGATCGGGCGTGTAGGTGCTGATAATTTTGGTGCAGAACTCATTAAAAATTTGCAAAATTGTGGTGTTAAAACTGAAAATATCTTAATTGATGAAACCGTCAGTTCTGGGGTTGCAGTTATTACTGTAGATCAGCAAGGGGAAAATAATATCATAGTTATTCCCGGTGCAAATGGTAAAGTTAATCAAGATGATATCAATAGATTATCTAATTTATTCATAGATGCAAAATTCCTACTTTTACAACTAGAAATTCCTTTAGAAATAGGAATTTTAGCAGCCCAAAAAGCCAAAGAAGCAAATATAAAAGTTATTCTCGATCCTGCACCAGCACCAAATAATTTACCAGATGAAATTTACCCATTAATTGATATTATTACACCCAACGAAACCGAAGCTAGTCAATTAGTAGGTTTTGCAGTTAATGAACAAGAAACAGCAGCAAAAGCAGCAGATACTTTATTACAAAAAGGCGTGAAATGTGCAATTATTAAACTAGGTGCAAAAGGTGTTTATTGTGCAACTAAAGAAGAGAGTTTTTATATTCCTGCATTTTCAGTTAATGCAGTAGATACCGTTGCTGCTGGTGATGCTTTTAATGGTGGTTTAGCAGCAGCACTTTTTCAGGAAAAACCTTTAAAAGAAGCAGTAGTTTGGGGTGCAGCAGCAGGGGCTTTAGCAACTACAAAATTAGGGGCGCAGAGTTCTTTACCTGATAGAATTACTTTGGAGAAATTCGTAATTTGTAATTCGTAATTTGTAATTCGTAATTTACTCGTTTTACTCGTTCCCATACAGAGTATGGGAATGAATTATTAAAGGCTTTACCTTTAGTTAAATTAGAGTCAGAGACTCTATGATAGCATTCCCAGTCAGAGACTGGGAACGAGGGAAATCCAAAATTAAATTTTGACTCCTGACTCCTGACTCCTGACTCCTTTAAACTCCTATATCTTCATTCCATAATTCAGGTTTTTCTGCTATAAATTGACTCATCATTTGTTCACATTCATCCAGGTTTAAATCTATAATTTCCACACCATGAGAAACCATAAATTCTTTTGCACCAGGAAAAGTTCTGGACTCTCCTACAATTACTTTTTTAATCCCAAACTGCACCACAGCACCGGCACACAAATAACATGGCATTAATGTAGAATATAAAGTTGTACCTTTATAATTACCAATTCTCCCTGCATTTCTTAAACAATCAATTTCCGCATGGGTGACAGGATCACCATCTTGAACCCGTTTATTATGACCTCTACCAAGGATTTTCCCATCTTTGACCAAAACAGACCCAATGGGGATTCCGCCCTCATTTCTGCCTTGTTTGGCTTCGCTAATTGCAGCTTGCATAAACTCATCCATTTGATAAACTCCTGATATGAAAAAACAGGCATACTTCGACAAGATTAGTACAAGTCTTGCCTGCTAAATGGGTACTCGATATCTTCGGAAACTGGTGTAAAAGTCCGCGATATCATTGCAGAAATATCCCCGATTTCTGATATAAGTTTTATCATGCAAGGGATAATTAAAAATAGAAGTCGGGGATCGGGTTATTGATTACTTTGTTAATTTCCTTTTAATCTACGAATTTGTTTGAGTTGTTCAAAGTCTTTGTTTTTTGTGCCACCATCATATTTCCAAGCATATCCTTCGGCAATCATCAGATCATTAAGACATACATCGTCAACGTATAACCTGCCCAGTATTCTCCCATATTTTTCTGTGCTGTCTGGAAGTTTTGTTTTAACCAGAATTTGATGTTTACTGTCTAGTTGTTTTTTTAGCCATTCTTTAGCTTCAAGACCAAGTTTTTTTTCATCAGTATTCGTTGTTCTCGTTTCTGGGGTATCAATACCATCAAGACGAATGCGCTTAGTCAGGGAGATATCAAAACCAAGGTCAATATCAGCATCAATAGTGTCGCCATCTACGATTTTTTGAACTGATTTGATTCTATAAATGTATGGATCTCTGTCTGTCATTGCTAAGGTAATCCTAAGTTGCTTGAGGTTTCGATTTAGATTCTGTATCTTATTGATCTGGAATCTACTCTATTTTTATTCCCTATGGAGGAAGCGATCGCTCTATTTTAGTCTCTTTTCCCCTGTGGTGTCTAGAGGTATTTTATGAGTGTTAATGACAAAACCGAGAAAACTGACATAACAGATATCTGGTGAAAATGATCTAGGGACAATTCATAAATTGTCCTGACAATAGTTTCATACAATAGTTTCAGGTTAGACAATTAATTACCACCAGATGTCTATTTACCTTACAGTATTTATATTGTTTGACCTAACTGATAATTACTATTGCTGGCAATTGATAATTATTGATTGCTGTTTTTAGTTCCTCATGTACAGAGGACATAAGACTGGCATCTTTTAATTTAGTAAAGTTTTGCCCAGATATAAAATTAAGACAGCCCAAAACTCTTTTTTGCCATCCATTATAATCTTTAGTATTCCATGCTTTAAATACTTCTTCTTTTTCTAATCCCCGCAAATTATGAAATAAATTGTTTCTTTCTATGGATGTGTAGTTTTTAAACACTTTGATATCATCACTTAATTGCCAATTCTGTACAACTATTTCAACTAAATCAGGAATACCTTTGTGTGCATCTTTATTGTTATACTTATCTCTAAGCAAACCTTCAACAGCACGGAAACTATGAAATAATGCTTCCACATAGTTACCTTGTATAAACCTTATAACTGCTAAATAAGCAGCTTCATAACTAGTCCACCATCTTTGTTGAGTGCGTTTTTTAGCATCTTCATTTATGGTACTTCTGGATTTTGCAAAATCATCAAAATTAGCATTATTCCACTGGATAGCCATTGCTAGTAAATCTTTAATTTTCTTTTCCTTTTCAGTTAAAAATTCTTTCTTATTTTTCCAAATCTCTGTAAAAATTTTATCAACTCCTGAGTAATCATATCTATCTAATAATTCCTTAGCCTCTTGTAATTTCATACCTTGCAAGTAACTAGAACTAGGAATAGGAATTGCATTTCCTTGGTCATATTCATTGCTAACTAAAAATTGTACTTGCTTTTCAAAATTGGCTAAACTTGTAAACTGAACTGCGGAAGAAATAGCTGGAGTACCTGCTTGATGACTAACAAAAATTTTTGTATATTCTTTGATTCCCAAGTTAGTAATATTTTCTTGAAATAACTTGTTAACTAAAATTAAACACTGATCCCAATTATCAAGACCTTCTGTTTTAGAATTAGCTTTTAATTCTAAAAAGTGAATATCTTTATCTGTTTGTAACTGAGGAAATTTTTGCTGAAAATACTTCTTCAAGAGAGGTATAAGTTGACAAGTATCTTGCCAATAAGGACATTTATTATTTTTCTTATCATGATCGTCAAAAGCATTTTCCTGATTTGTTGTAATTACTATTACTTTCTTAGTTTTTTCTTTTTTGTCTAATTTATTCAAAAAATCAGTGAAAGTATCTAACAATGGAAAGTATAAATCATCAAAAATATTGAAACTTTCGTCATTTAATTGAGGACTATAAACCATACCCATAACCCTTGCAGGAACAGTATAAGGTTCATTAGCAGGAGCGTTTTTTAATCGAGATGGTTCAAACAAATGATTAGATAATTCACTTCTAACCATTCTATAAAATTTCTGCCATTTACTAGCATTATAATTAGGATTTAATTTGACATCACTATTGCCAGTAGTTACAATCCAAATACTCATTTTTTCAACTCCTGAAAATTTACTTAATCAAATTTTTACTTAATCAAATTTTTACTTAATCAAATTTGCAGATAGATGTCGGACTTCTATTTGAATTAATCATAGAAGTCCGGGATCTTGATTACACACCCCACAATTTTTCAAACCCACTTGTTGGTAAAAAAGCTAAAAACTGTTTAGTAGTTTCATCTCTTTTATCAGGAAAGATGGTTAATAACTCTACATATCCTCGTTGGCGAACCATCTGATCTTCCCTGATTTTATAATGGGGATACATTCGATGGTAAATTCTGCCAATTTTTCCCATTTCCCCAGTCAATTTAGAACGTTTAATTGATTGAGTACCTCTATAATTTCCATGAAACCAGCCCACTGCTAAACTATCTTCTTTATCTACCGCTAAACGTCCCCAAATTTGTACATTTTCAGGATGAAAACATTCCCGCCAAGCATTTCGTTGATAATTTTGAGATTTACCTTTAAAAACCAACCAATTATTGACAGCTTTGCGAACATTCTCAATAATATTTTTGATGTGGTTAATATTATTCACAGGAAAATAATATGGTTCTGATTCTTGAGTAAATCCCCATTGACAACCAATCATAGGTTTATCTTCATAGTCGAAATATTTAGGGAAAAAGATTCTATGATCTACCCTGCGGGATGATTTACCAAAACCACCTATTAATAGAGAAAATCGCAAAATTGCTTTAGCTAAAATTCTCAATTGCTTTCTATATTCATCTGCATGATTTTTCATACAGAGAATAGTTAAAGTACCTTTTTTTAAATCATAGGTAGGCATAGATATTCTATTGTGATTATAGGTAAACTCACCCATGACTAAACTTTCAGCATGAAAAGCAATACCTAAATCTCCCACTACTGCACCTTTAGCACCTGCAAAACCTCCCCACAGTTCCTTAGTTAATTCTTGTGCTGTATTTTCATCTGTCACCCCACTAAATAACCGTAAAGTATGACCCCGTAAAGCAGCTTTAAACATATTGGGGCGAAATTCACCAGTTTTATCTATTAATTGTGAGGCTAAACCCTGTCCTTTTAAATTCACAGTAAATAACTTAGTTTCTGGGTGATTAATAGGTTGACCATAACCCGCACTTACCCTAGAACCAATACCCCTTTCTATGGCTTGATCCCAAATCCTCCAAATAGTTTCCCATTCACTATCCTCTAATTCAATAGTGCTAGAAATACCAAAAACTAAGGTTGGTGCATAAAGGGAAATTTGCAAAAATGCAGCATGGGAATCACTGTTTTTTACTTGCCAATTTTCTTGGGGGTGAACTACATCAATTAAAGGTTCTTCTTTCCAAGTTGCATCTTGGGGAAATGCACCATGAAAACGTAATATTCCCGGTAGAGTTTCACTACTATTTTGATAACCACAATATCTAATAGCTTGTGCAGGGGTACAATGTCTTAAAAATGCACCTTTCATACTCGCACCAGGATAATAGGGAAACCCATTAGCCGCAATTACAGGACGGATAAAATCATCATCTTGACCACTATTAGAAAGCAACCGCCAACTAATTTTATATTCCTTTGTTCTGACATGATGACTAAAATTAGGAGGCTTGATAGCGGTAGCTTCTAGCCATTCATCAACCCATCTTTCAGACTGTTTAGGTTGTTGAATATATTGAATTTGTCCCCTACCGCTAATTTGTGCTTGAAACATTAAGGGTACTTCATTACTGTTCGGCATCACTATCACCTGGTTTTTTATAACGTTGAGTCCACCAAACTAAACTGTCACAAAATTGAGTCAATACTGCTAAACAAATGCGTTGATCTTCAATATCTAAACTCCATAATCTAGAAGCATAATCTTGTACTTGTCGGGTATTACTACCATCAACTTGATCTTCAGGTAATTTAATTCCTGCTTGTTTCATAATTCCCACAAAAGTTGTCCAAGTGTCACGCCAATATTTACCTTTGTCTGGTTCTTTAGGTAAGAGTCGTAAATGTTCACCCCAAAATCTTTCTAAACCATAAGCTACGGTACTTCTCATTTTATGGGATTGACCGATGACACCTTTTTTATCCCGGTAGATGAGGACTAATTTTTGTGCTTTTTGGTCTAAGTTATAAGATTGCCAAGTCATTTTTTATTCTCCTTTGATAGTTAATTCACAATGACCTAAACCAATTGATTCTAAACCACCTAAATAAATATCTGCGGTTTTGCCAATAGTGAAAGGTTGCCATTTTTTACCTGATTTATCATCTCTAATAGCAATAGGAAATACTAAAATAGTTCCTTCTGGCAATGCTTCGGTGTTGAAAAACCCCCCACCTTCGACTACTTTTTGATATGGTTTGAGACGGACACGACTTTGGCGATATAATGCCATATCATGAATCATACCAATATCACTATCAGCAACTACGACTGATGGTTGTTGTTGCTGGTCAGGAAACCAAGGTGATAAGTCTTGTGTTTTGTTAATTTCTAAGAAACCTAAATTAAAGAAAATCGTTCTTTTACCTCCTGTTGCTTGTTTTGCGACTAAGTTGGTTGAACCTGTATAAGCATCAGGAATTTTGATGTCTTTGAGGTGTTGATCTTGTCCATTTACCTTAACAATGCTATCACCTGCTATTCTTTGATAACGTTTTAATAATCGCTGACAAGTTACCCATACAATAGGTTGACCTGGACAAAAAACGGGAATCCAAACTATAGAAGCATATTCAAATTTAACGATAGATTCGTTATTTTTGTCATCGTCTGCACCGTTACCATACCAATAATTGGCTTCATTTTCACTTTGATCATTACGCATTTCTGAACGTAAACGACCACGAATAGAACTACCGGGAATGATACCAGTTTGGGTAAATTGATCACGGAAAATCAAGTTTAAATTTCCGCTTTCTTCTCCTGCGGTTGCACCAACATGGAGGGGTGCTAAGGTTTCGATAATTCCATAGGTTTTGGTATACATTTTAGTTAACTCCTTCAATTTCTACTGGTAAACACAAACCACAACCGAGTTTTTTAAGACTGTAACCTTCATTAGGAAACCATTTCTCGTCCCATTCCCACCAAGGTTTATTAATAGGTTCTTTGAGTACGTAAACACTACCCGCAGGAACAGCATAACGTCCTCTTCCTAATGTTCCTTGGGAACGGAAACGATAGGGAACAGGTTTATCTGTTAGCATCTGCACAGTTTCAGGAAAACTATGATCCTCTGGTTGGGGTTGACGGTGAGAGATTCGGTTAGAACCCCAGACTCCCGGTGTTATTAATGCAAATTTATCTTCTATTGGTTGACGTAAAAGCTCTAAAATGGGACTATCATCAGGTAGTTTAAAACTATTGATTTCTACAACATGATTTTCACCACCAAATTTATACCAACCATCAGGTAAAGCTTTAGTAGATAAATAAACTAAGCAATATTCTGAGTCTAGATGTACAGAATGTTCTAGAAATAATCCACCTTTAGTATTATCATCGATCTTGAAAGTACATCTTTCATCATTTTTTAAATGAGGATGTAAGACAGGAACAAACTTCCACGGGACTTTTTCAGCATAGCTATTACCGCGGATGTGTTCTGCTGCATAGTTCCAAGAATTGATTCTTTGCCATTGATAATCAGGTGTTAGTTGTGAGTTGTCACAATGCCATTTATCATTTTTAAATTCCCATTCGCTAGACTCGTTTTCAGCTATAATTTTAGTCCAGGGAATTGGTACATAAAAATATTCTGGATTATCTGTTTTTCCCCAAAATGGTCCGGCAATATATAAATCATGACTTAATTTTTCTTGATTCCATATTTTCTGAACTTGGTTAACACTAAAAAACAATCCTGATAATGTTGCTGCTTCAGGAGGAAATTTAGCACCAGAACGACCAACTAAATTTTCTGGTGATAAAAATGCACCAGCACTACCATACATAAATCCTAACGGACTGATACAAATTAGATAGTTGAACATAAATACCATCCTACATTAATTAAACTATCAATCCATTTCATTAGTTCTAAATTATCTGAATTGCCAACAAGTTTTTCTTGATGATTTTCTAAATATTCTTTTTGTTTGTCAAAGTAAATATTAAACAGTTCTAATGCTATTATTTCATTCACACTTTCCTTGTTTTTCTCTTTCAAATTTATTGCATGACGAGATTTTAACGTAGCTAAATCACTATAAACATGACCCCAGTTAGGAAAATCTTCCTTATTTCTTCCTTTAGCTTCCCATTGTTCAAATGTTTTACCATCCCTATCTTGATACTTCTTTAAAATCCCCAAATAACACCAGGGACAAGTCCACTGGATATATTGACCACTATTAAAAACCACCCGAATAGTTACTCTATCTCTTCCTAGAGATTTGGCTACTTTTTCCGCTTCCCGACAATGTTGTAAAACATCTCGCTGAGGTACGCTACCTGCAACCCAGACAAAACCGACACTGACAGTTATTTTCTGTTGGTGTTTTTGCCATGTCTCATTTAACGTTAATAACCATTCATAGGCTGTTAATGGGGAAATGGGTTTTTGAGGATTATTACTATAAATAATTCCTAAAAAATCATCACCACCAGCGTAAACAATTCTACCTATTTTTTGTTTTAAATTAAATCTTTCATCAAATTGTTTACCCCAAGTTCGCATAGCATCACTAAAGTTTTTTATTTGTTCATCACCATTTTCTTTTTTCGCTAATTCTTGTAAATGTTTGCCAACTTCGTCACCATCTCCCATAAACCATCCTGTCCATTGTCCAGGAACACTTTCTTGATTTTTTTCTGGTTGTGCTGGTTGTGGTTTACGTTGAATTTCTGTAAAACCTTTATCCAGTGGATCTATACCTATTTGTTGTTGAATTTTCTCCCATGTAACGAGACGTTTTACTAATTCGGGAATACTCAATTTTTCGTTAATGGCAATAAATTTACCTTCTGGATTTTCTGGATTTTCTGGATTTCCTTCTTTTTGGTCTTCGGTAATTTCTGCTAATTTACTATAAAAATCCTTGATTTTCTCATCTTCTAATTTATAGTTCATGGTTTGAGGATTACGAGATTTTCCACCCATCCCAGGAAACGCAATTCCATCAGTACCTGTTAAACTAGAACTTTCACCAATCCAGTTTACCGCCGTCCAATCACGGGATAATTTTTTAGTTTCTAAATCATTCATTGCCTCAATGATACTATGACCACATCCTTGAAATATCTCCCAAGTGTGAGAACCCCATAAACTCCATTCTCTTTCCCATTGATAATCAAATTCTGGTAATTGTTTTTCTATCCATTCTCGGCAAACTTTTAACATCTCTTTCCATCGGGAAAGGATGACTTGTTCTGCTTGTTCTCTGGTCATTTCTCCTTTAATTAAAATGCGGTTTGGCATTCCTTTTTGAACTGTAGGAAGTGCAGGAGAAATTAATGTTAAATTGTGCGTATTAACAGAGTTAACTATTTGCTGACTCAAGTAGGACAGAATTAATGAACCACCGTATAAGTCTCGCAGTTTGCGGGATTTTTCTATGAACCCTTGGACGGGTGCAAAGGTGATAGCAGTATATTTAGTCACGGGTTCTGTATCTCCTTGTTTGCTTAGTTTTCACAATACACGCTAAAAGTTATACTGTGTGAAAAAAAAAGAGTTTTTCATAATTGGTAAGAAAATGAAACAGGTATTGTCAATATCTATGAAGATGTGTCAACAAATTTGGCTGTTTTTTGCAATCTGTGAACATTGACTCCCTTGTGCTTTATCTTAGCGGTAAAATTTTGGTTGTAAACTGCTACTCATGCGAATGACGAAATTTACTGGGGGAACTAGGGTAATAAATTCCTCATTCGCTTGAAAACACTAGACTTTTACCCCAAGGTAGGGGGGAAAATGCAAGATAAGTTTTGAATATGAATAATTATGTCCACTCCTATCTGTCATTTTCTCATCGGTGTTCCTGGTAGCGGAAAATCAACCTTTGCTGCTAGTCTCGCTAAGTTGGGTAATTATCGCGTTGTTTCTACTGATGCTATTCGTCATCAGTTATATGGTGATGCTTCTATTCAAGGTGTATGGGAGGAAATTGAAGCAAAGGTGATTTCTGCTGTAGTTAATGCTATTACTGAAGGTGTTGGTGTCATTTATGATGCTACTAACGCCAGGCGGATATGGAGATTAGATTTATTAGAAAAGTTGAATGTGGCGGTTGATTTTCCCATGTTGTGGATCGGTTGGTATTTAACAACTCCTTTGGAAGTTTGTAAACAATGGAATCAACAGCGTCACCGTCAAGTTCCCGATATAGTTATTGATAGTATGTATCAATCTTTGTTAGATTTTCCCCCGGTTTCTGGGGAAGGTTTGGTAATTATTAAGGAAGTTGATGTCATTTCGCCAAAGTTCAATTTTCAAGAAGTTGTAAATACGATTCAACAACTTGATAGAACTCTTGTTAATCGTAGTAATCGCAATAGTCACATAACTTTTCACGCTTATAGTAGATTCTTAGATTTTGAAAGGTTGATGTATTTGATTTCTGTAATTATTAATTATCCAGGAGTTGGTAATTTACAATCTACACATCCTCATTTATTATTGAATGTTTTTGGTTATCTTCCTGAATTTGCTAATTCTTTGGCAGAAGTAGCTGGTTTTGTAAGTCGGTTATATGGTAAAGTATATGCAGATAAACAATCTATTGCTCAAGATTTAATTTGGTTACAGAAAAATAGTTTTATTGGTGTCAATAGTATTTCTCAAGTTCTTCCCGGTACTATTGATGTAGGTGATTATGTTCCTAAATCTGCCACTGTTTTAATAACTCATCCTTATTCAGATTTAACAGCTTTTCAAAGATTGTTATCTATTATCCGGTTAATTCTCCATCATCCATTTTTATTTTCTTCAGGATCAGGTAGTTTAAAAACTTTGCTGTTAGCATTGCCAAAATATGAAGGAATTTTTGGTAATAGTATAGATTCAGTTCGTAAAGATATTGAAAAAGTCCTCAAACCCTATAAAATTCTGCCGGATTTTTCTATGCGTGACGGTTATTTTGCAGGAACTGGAATTTTATCAAGTTTAGAGTTAACACAAATTTTTAATATGTTACAGTCTCAAGCTAAAAGTTTAAATGATCCTATTGCTTTAGAGATTTACCAAAAGTTTACTAGTCGTATGGAAAAAAGTAAATTAGGTGTAAATCAAGTTTATCCCGTGCGGGCGATCGCCAATCGTAGTATGATAGATGCAGATTATTTACCCCAAGAATCTTTAGCCAGAAATATCCAAGAATTAGAAGAGGCGATCGCCCAAGGAAAACTATTAGAATTAAACCGTTTTCCTGGAAGTGGTAAATTTGCCCATGATCAAGAAGGATTCTTTTTAGCATTTCCTTTACAAATTGTATTTTTTAATTCTGCTTGGTACTTAGGTTATGAATTAATGAGTGGAGACAAAAAAGGTTTATTACGATTTGAAAGACTAGATAGATTATTTATCGGTAAACATCAAATCATCAACCGTTCCCAAACAGAACAGAAAACAGCATTAAACAAATTACAAAAACTTTCTCAAATGTGTGCCAGCATTTTTTTAGGATATGATCATCAAGATCAAAAAACACTTTTAGAAGGAACTAAAAAAGAACGTTCTCAGGTTTTGATCACCATTGAACTTTGGTTTAATGATAGTATGTTTAACTTTGTCGCTGAAGGAACTAAACGTTTTCCTTCCTCACAAATGAAAATGTCATTACCCACTACAGCTAAAAAATTGAATCTACCGAAATCTATTTTTTGTCTTAAACAGACAAGAGATCCTAAATTTCCCCATCGCTTTCAAGTTATGTTACCTAAATGGTGTGTAGATGATATAGAATTACTACGCTGGATTCTCGGTTTTAAAGGTGGGGTAAAAGTAGTAAAACCAGAATTATTAGTCAATAAAATCAAACAAATTGGCGAAGATATTGTTAATATCTATAAATAGGAGTTGCTGAGAAAGTCTTTCCGTGAGGGCATAGGAGTCAGGAGTCAGGAGTCAGGAGTCAGGAGATCAAGGAGTCAGGAGTCAGGAGTCAGGAGTCAGGAGTCAGGAGGAGATTGGAAAATTTCTTTGCCATCTCTTGAAATCCCAAAAAATGCACATTCCGGTATACCCTTCAAAACCCTTGCACTAATTTCTGTGTTTATCAGCCTCTAACCTTTGATATATCAAGGTTTTAGGTTTATTCAGCAAACCCTAAATAGAATCATAGGACTTACGCCAAAAGGAACAAAAGTAGGGGTAATTCATGAATTACCCCTACGCAAGAATAAAGTTTTCAGCAGATTGCCAATCAATAAACATCAGGTAAAAATGAATGAATGTCAGGAAAATTTATGAATTTTCCCCACAAAGATTTTAAATAATCAAAAACTGAAAAAGTGCAAGCTTTTATGATATGGGAAATCAAAAACCTTGCATTTACAGCACATTCTTAATTCCCACAGATAACTTTTTCAGCAAACCCTATTTATCGTCATTAGCAATACCTAAACCCACAATTCCCAAACAACATAAACCATAATATAACTCTGGTTCATTACCACATTTACCATCTTTTTGATCTTGTCTTACACTTGATTTTGTTGCCATTTTCAAACATTGACTATAAGCTTTTCCTTTACTTGCTAATGCAGGAGTTACTAAACCAAAAGTAAAGAATGCAGGAATGATTAAATACAAAAATGATCGACGATTGAATAAACGAGAACTTCTGCGCTGTAAATTTGCCGATCCTAATCTTACATTTAAATTTTCCTGTTGACGTGGTTTTTGAGATGCTAAATTTTCCGCAGCTTGTCCACACTCTGTAAATCGTTGACGGGAAAGTTGAATTGCTGTATTTAAATCCTGTTCTAAAAAAGCTTTTTTGACATATTCAGAACAAGAATCACCACCATGCAAAATTCGATGAGCGCAACAATAACCCTTGTAAGGTGAGAGATGTTTTTGATAAAAGTTAATACCAAAAACCGATATTTTACGGATTAATTTATTAAACATTTCCATGACTAACTCAATAAATAAAAGAAGACATCAATATTAATAATCTAAATTAATAATCTAAATTAATAATCTAAATTAATAATCTAAATTAATAATCTAAATTAATAATCTAAATTATTCATGTATTAATCTAGATTATTGATGTAGTTATCAAGACACCCTAATTAGGACATTTTTCTCTGCTAAACTCTTTCATCTATTCCCAATTCCCAATTCCCATGAGAATACTTTTTTAGCAAATCCTAATTATTAATATCTTCGATCTGCTTTTTAGCACGGGAAATAGCTAAACCATTATCAATAGGCGCAATTAAACTAGCAATAGAACCAATAGCAAAACCTCTTTCCATTGCTTCTTCTTCTGTAGAGGAAGATAATCCAATTATTGCACCTGTTACACCAAGACTCAAACCCAGCCACAACAGTGCTTTCCAACGTCGTGTGTAACAATATCCAGCAAGGGGAATCAATAAAGATAATAAAACTGCAATGGTTATATTTAAACGAGAAAGCCGCACAATTTTATCTGCTTTTTTCCGTTCTTCTTGTTCATTAATTGCATCTAAAGATTGACGCAACAGTTTTTTATTGTCATTATTTTCTCCCATAACAGATATTCCTTCACCCTGGCGGTAGTTTTGTTTACATCTCCTGTAACAACATACTCGCAATTTTCTCGTGATTCAATGCTTCTCATGCGAATGAGGAAAATCTTCATTTAAGCAGTAGATCCCGGACTTCTTTGAGAAGTCCGGGATCTGATAGTGGGTTTCCATTAATTCCACTTCTTGTTAAGGAAGCGGTCAGAACGACGAGAAAAAGCGTGAACGGGAGTTTTGGGTTTCCATTAATTCCACTTCTTGTTAAGGAAGCGGTCATGGTTTTGCCTCCTTATAGGCATAAAGTCCTATAAAGAAAGTTTCCATTAATTCCACTTCTTGTTAAGGAAGCGGTTTGCGCTGGAATAATATCGTACCTGGACACACAAGAGGAAAAACGGTTTCCATTAATTCCACTTCTTGTTAAGGAAGCGGTCATGACCGGCGTTACAGAGTACATGAAGTGCCTGGCAGGTTTCCATTAATTCCACTTCTTGTTAAGGAAGCGGTGAGGATTGCTCTGCCACATATCCCTGCTGGGGAGATTCATATTGTTTCCATTAATTCCACTTCTTGTTAAGGAAGCGGTTACAAGCTGGTCGCGTGCTACTGCGACCAGGAAGAGTGCGTTTCCATTAATTCCACTTCTTGTTAAGGAAGCGGTCCAGGTGTTTTTCAGTGTCAACTTCAACTTCAAGGGCACTGTGTTTCCATTAATTCCACTTCTTGTTAAGGAAGCGGTTGGGATTGTTATGAAGACAATCCCGGAGAATTTCAGGTTTCCATTAATTCCACTTCTTGTTAAGGAAGCGGTAGCCACCATTATAAACCCTTACCCTGCCTACTGTCTAGAGGCAATTTTCGGCCGGGTCTAAAAAAAAGTCAACCAGCACCATAAACCATGATGTTAAAACACCTGAAACCCTTACCCAGCAAGGGATCGGCAGGGTCAACGAAAGAATCAACATTTGCACCCCCTCCCCTACCCGGCCGCAAAAAAACCATTACTAACAAAGAAAATTCCTTATTCGCATGAAACCCCCTTACATTACCTGGCAATTAGGTCTATTTTAAAAAAGTCATCAACTCACAAAAAATATGTACATTTCTCATCGTGCGGCTTTAGTCAGAAATTTAGGAGTCGCTATATTTAATGGGTCAATTACACTCATAATCCTATTAATTGCCCCATTAGGATTAGCAGCAGTTATTGTCAATACATTATTAGTTACCTTAGCTAGTTTTATAAATGCTACAGCATCTGATAAAATTGTGGTTTTTTTACAACCAACTCACATCAAAAATATGATAGCAGAAATCATTTCTCAACAATCAAAAATAATTAATCATTCTTAACAACATTAGAGAAAAATTTGTACTCAAACTAAAGATCAATTTTTGTAATCAATAATCTTACCCTTAACCGACTATGCGAACATTATATATTTCCCGTCAAGGTTGTTATATCTCTCTCAAAGCAGAAACCTTAATAGTCAAACAAGGAGAAACAATACATGGAGAAATTCAATTACCGCTATTAGAACAAATATTAATTTTCGGTAAATCACAAATGACTACTGAAGCAATTCGTAGCTGTTTATGGCGAGATATTCCTATTGCTTATTTGTCGAGAATGGGATATTGTTATGGGCGATTAATGCCCATCGCTAGAGGATATCGTCAACTTTCCCGTTATCAACAACAATTAACAACAACGGATAAATTAATAGTAGCTCAAAATATAGTCGCAGGTAAATTAAAAAATAGCCGGACTTTTCTACAACGTCAACAACGACGCAATCCCTCAACAACTACAGAAATGGCTATTAAAAGTTTAGCTGTATTAATTCAAAAAGCACGGGAAGCAGAAACAACAGAACGATTAATGGGATTAGAAGGTGCTGGTGCGGCTCAATATTTTTCTGCTTTTGGAGAATGCTTAAATCATCCTAATTTCATATTTTTAGCCCGTAGTCGTCGCCCCCCAGGAAACCCCGTTAATGCTATGTTGAGTTTTGGTTATCAAATTCTGTGGAATCATATTTTAACATTAATAGAAATCCAAGGATTAGATCCCTATTATGCTTGTTTGCATCAAGGAACAGAACGTCATGCAGCATTAGCTTCTGATTTAATAGAAGAATTTCGCGCTCCAATTATTGATTCTTTGGTGTTGTGGTTAATCAACAGTAAAATTATGGATGATACTCAAGATTTTGTCTATCATGATGGTGGTTGTTATCTCAATAATCATGGTAGGGAAAAATATATAAAATACTTTCTCCAGAAATTAGAGGAAGATGTACAAAATCAAAAAGGTGAAAATCAACCCCGATGGGATTTAATGACTCAACAAATTAAAATTTTTAAAGAATTTGTCTATCAACCTAGTCAAGTTTATCAACCTTATCAAATTCGTTAATTTTTAAATGTTATTTTATGTAATAGTTTATGATATTCCTGACGATAAACGTCGCCAAAAAATCTCAGAATTATTAGAAGGATATGGTCAAAGAGTTCAATATTCAGTTTTTGAATGTCTGCTCAATTCACAGAAATATACAGAATTAAAACAACGATTAGGTAAAGAAATCAATTCCCTGGAAGACAGTATCAGATTTTATCCATTAAGTAAACATACATTTAACCAAATTGAAACTTGGGGAGAACCACCCGTAACAGAAATTCCAGGTTCTATTATTATTTAAATTATTTAAATTATTTAAATTATTTAAATTCTTTAAATTCTTTAAATTCTTTAAATTCTTTAAATTCTTTAAATTCTTTAAATTTCTTGATAAATAAAATATAGATAATATTCAGATACGGGATCAATACTGTTTGGTTAAGAGTTTTTGTAGGTTGGGTTAAGCGATAGCGCAACCCAACAAAAGCTGATAAATGTTGGGTTTCGTTCCTCAACCCAACCTACAGAATTTTATTTTTTGGGTTTAACCGAAAAGTATTGGATACCGGATTTCTTCAAACAATGCAGAAGCTAATAAATTCAGGATTTATGCAAAAGGGAAAGAAAGTAAGGGTAATTCATGAATTACCCCTACGCAGGAATAAGGTTTTCAGTCACATCTTGCGTAAGTCATAAAATTATAATCTTGTTTATTTAGTGTATTATGGCTGATAAATAGTTGATAAGTATAAGTTGCTAAAATGAAAATACAAGTCAGTCAATTTACAGTTAACAAAAGATTCCCCTTAACAATAAGTAGAGGAACAACAACACAAACAACAAATATCAGCATCAAAATCATCGAAAACGACATTGAAGGATGGGGAGAAGCATCACCCTTTGGTGTGGGAAATCACCGTCAAACCACCGAAATGATCACAGATGCCTTGCAAAAAATCACCCCTGTGTTAGAATTATACAATCCTTGGCAAAGACAGGAAATTGAAACAATTTTAACACAGTATCAAATCCCTTCCGCAGCCAAGGCAGCTATAGATATGGCGTTGTATGATTGGATGGGGAAAAGTGTAAATTTACCATTGTGGAAAATGTGGGGACTAAATCTCAATAAAATAGTACCCACATCCGTAACCATAGGTATTAACTCCCCAGAAGGTGCAGCAACCAGAACCAAAGACTGGTTAGAATATATGGATGTGAAATTATTAAAAGTGAAATTAGGAGCAAAAGAGGGAATAGAAGCAGACAGAAAAATGTTGTTAGCAGTGAAAGAAACAGCACCAAAAATAGATTTATTTGTAGATGCTAACGGAGGTTGGAGTTTAGCAGATGCAATTTCTATGTCTCTGTGGTTAGCAGATTTAGGGATAAAATATATAGAACAGCCATTACCAAGAGGTGAAGAAAATAAATTAGCCACCCTGAAAGAACATTCACCTTTACCCATCTTTGTGGATGAAAGTTGCTTTACCAGTGTGGATATTCCCCCCTTAGCAGATTATGTAGATGGAATTAATATTAAACTCATGAAATCTGGGGGTTTAAGTGAAGCTTGGAGAATGGTAAATACAGCCAAAGCACATAATTTACAAGTGATGTTTGGCTGTTATTCTGATAGTTCATTAGCCAATACAGCAGCTTCCCAACTTGCACCATTAGCAGATTATTTAGATTTAGATAGTCATTTAAATTTAATAGATGATCCTTTTGTGGGTGCATCTGTGGAAAAAGGACGAATTTTACCTAATAATTTACCAGGTTTAGGAGTACAATACAGTGCGTTTGCCACTTAATAAAAAGATAGCAATTTTATTGCATGAAGGACTGAGTGGAACTCAGGGAAAAACCGGTTTATCCATTTTACGCTATAGTGAATCACCGATAGTTGCAGTGATAGATCGGGAATGTGTTGGTAAATCTGTATCAGAGTTAACAGGAATAAAACGTGATGTTCCTGTTGTGGGTTCAGTGAGTGCGGCTTTGCAATATCAACCAGAAGTTTTAGTTATTGGTATTGCTCCCAAAGGTGGGATAATTCCTGATCATTATTGGCCGGATATCAAAGATGCTTTGAAAGGGGGAATGTCTTTGGTTAATGGTCTACACACACCTTTAGGGAATATACCAGAATTAAATGCACTCCTCAAACCAGGTCAGTTAATTTGGGATGTGCGAAAAGAACCGCCTAACTTAGAAATAGCTTCCGGGTTAGCGCGGACTCTTCCCTGTCGTCGGGTGTTGACGGTGGGAACAGATATGGCTATTGGTAAAATGTCCACCAGTTTAGAATTACATCGTTCTGCAAAATTACGGGGTTGGAAGTCGAAATTTTTAGCTACTGGTCAAACTGGGTTAATGTTAGAAGGGGATGGAGTAGCGTTAGATGCAGTGCGGGTAGACTTTGCTGCGGGTGCGGTGGAACAGTTGGTGATGCGGTTTGGTAAAAATTACGATATTCTGCAAATAGAAGGACAAGGTTCTTTATTACATCCTGGTTCAACTGCAACTTTACCTTTAATTCGGGGTTCTCAACCTACACATTTAATTTTAGTGCATCGAGCCGGACAAACTCACAATCATAATAATCCTCATGTTCCGATTCCTCCTTTACCGGAGGTAATTAAAATGTATGAAATTGTTGCTAGTGGTGCGGGTGCGTTTGCTAAAGTTCCGGTAGCGGGGATAGCTTTAAATACTAGAGATTTAGATGAAGTTGCTGCTAAAAATGCGATCGCCCAAGTTACAGATCAAACAGGTTTACCTTGTACAGATCCGGTGCGATTTGGTGGTGAGTTGTTATTAGATGCAGTGATGGGAAGTTAGTTGAGAGATAATTATGAGATGATTTAGATCCCCGACTTCTTGAATAAGTCAATAAGTTAGGGATCTAAATATTTTTCTGAATCAGGATGTCTGGTTACTGAGCGAAGTCGAAGTACAGGATTTAAGGATTTTCAGGATGAAAACTGGGATTTTATTTTAAATTACTAATTACTATTAAATTACTATTTAATAAACCTCATCGCCCCCTCATCGCTTGCGGGGAGGGGGTTGGGGGTGGGGTTCTTGTACCTCATGACATCGGAAAGTGCTGTAAGAGAAGTTTTCTTACCAAATATCCAATCTAATTGTTTTGGTAATAATGCTGCTAAATTATAATTATTGACTATTGTTTTTCTTGCTGCTGCACGAATAACTTTCATATCTTCTGCATTATCCAAAGCTAGATTTACCTTTTCAGCAATTTGTACAGGAGAAAAGAAATCTGCCAAAAGTCCATTTTTACCATCTTCAATGATCTCTACAACTGGGGGAGTATTGGAAGCTATGAGTAAACATCCTACAGACATTGCTTCTAACATTGACCAGGATAAAACAAAAGGACGGGTTAAGTAAATATGGGCTGAGGAAGCTTGTAAAAGTTGTAGATATTCATGGGTAGGCAGTCTACCAGTAAAATGTAATCTCGATAAATCTAAATCTAGACTTTCTAACATTAACTGTTTATAGGTTTTCCCATCAGCAAGATGTTTACTATAAAATACCTTATCTTCCCCATCAACTACAATATGACAATTTGGGCGCTGTTGTTGAATTAATGCTACTGCTTCCATAAACTGAGGAAAACCCCGATAAGGTTCAAAACCTCTTGCTGAATAGGTAACTAATTCTGTGACGTGGGAAAGATCCAAATTGATGCTAGGTAAAAATAATTTAGTATCTGGTTTACTGATAAAGTAATTAGTATCAATGCCATCGTGACAAACAGTGATTTTATGATGATATTCTTGGGGAAATTGTTGACGCTGCCAGTTAGTAGGAGAAAGTCCGCGATCGCAATGGTATAAATCCAGTAAAATCGGTGAATTTTTTACCCTAATACGACATATATCATCTACACTTAATGGATCACAAGGATCAAAACCTGCATCTGAACCGCGACTATGATAAAACCATTCAAAGAAACATAATAATTCTGCTTGGGGAAAAACTTCTTTTATAAATAAAGTTAGTCCCCAACCAGAATGACCATAAATGATATCTGGAATAAAACCTTGATTTTTTAATCGTTGTGCCATCCGATATACTGCTTGTCCGGTAAGAACTGCATTTTCTAAATTGCGAATATAATAATGTGTTTGACTTGCTACTGTGCGGGAAGGTTGATAAATTACCTTCTGTACACCTGGTATATTTCCTTGTTGATTATTTGTGGCAAATACCACTTGATAATTCTGATCTTGTCCTAAAGTTTTAACTAAGTGGCGAAATTGTCCGGGGAAGTTGGGATGTAAAAATAAAATGCTTTTCATATTTCCGGTAGCATTTTTCATACAATTTGAATATGCTTGTTTTAGCCATATAATTATGATTTCAAAAATATTTTATTTGAGATTTTTTAATATGGAAGTTCTGAGGCGTTTTTGGAGGATATTTAAATCATATTTTCATAATTCAATTACAAATTCTTTATTAACAGACATGAAGCATGGGAAGTATGGGTGGCATGGGTAGCAAGGGAGTCACCCATCACCCATCACCCATCACCCATCACCATCTATCTAACTTCTTTCAAACTCTCAACCTGCTTAGTAAACATCTCCGTAAATAAACTCAACACACTCCGTTCCTCACGCACCTTAATATTAGCAGTAATAGACATCCCCGACTGTACAGGAATGTTTCTACCGTGAGCATTTATCGTCTGACTATCTAAACTAACTTTCGCTGGAAATCTATAATATTGATGAGTCTGATCAGGAGGTAAAGCATCCGATCCGATATTAATCACTTTACCTTTAATATCTCCAAACTCACTAAAAGGAAAAGAATCAACTCTCACATCTACCTTCATTCCTTCCCGCACAAAACCAATATCTTGATTGGTGATAAATACCTCCGCTACATATTTATCATTAGGTACAATCTGTAATAATTTCTCGGTAGGATTAGCGACAAAACCAGGATTTTTTGCTTGCAGATCAAATACTATCCCCGCTACAGGAGCGCGAAGTTCTTGATATTTGACATTTAATTGTGTCTGGGAAATTCTACTATTAACATCTGCCAATCTTTGCTCATTTTCCAAAATAATTCTCATGAATTGGCTGTCAATTTCCGCAATTCGCTTTTTATTATTGGCTATCTGATCTAAAACATTTTTATCTGTCACCGCTACAGTATTCGTTACTTCTTGCTGTGATTTTTGAATATCAAACTCTAGACGTTTTTCTTCTTCTCTCAATTGTTCTATTTCTGCTTTCAGAGTTTGTACTTGTTGTTGCTGATTCAGATATTGTAATTGAGAAATCCCCCCTTCTTCTGCTAGGGTTTTAACTTTATCTAAAATTTGTTGTTGAATTGCTAAACCATTTTGAGTATCTTTGATCTTGACTTTGGTTTGCGATAGTTGCTTTCTGATTTTTTCAACTTCTAATTGTGCTGCATTAGACCGAGATTCTAATTCTTTTCTGGCAGCTAGGAGGCGTTGTTGTTCATCAATTCCACCACTTATTCCTGGTGTAGAATTTCTTAATTGAGAACGCAATAAATCATTGTCAGCGACTAATGAGGCTCGACTTTTCAGGAGAAAAGCTGTTTCTGGTGGCAAGTTACTGCTTAAAAAATTCAATTCTGAGGTGATACCGTTACTTGCACTCATCAAGCGACGATAAATATCGTTTTCTTTAATTAAAGCAGCACGAATCTTGTTTAAGGAATTTAACTCAGCTAAGGTGGCAACGGATTCAAATGTTAAGAGCAAGTCTCCTTTCTTTACTTCTTGTCCATCTTTCACATAAACAGATTTGACAACACCACTAATAGGAGCTTGCACTTCTTTTACTGTTCCCTCTGGTTTTAACTGACCGGTCGCGGGAACTACTTGTTCAATTTTGGCATAATAAGCCCAACCCACTCCAAAACAAGCTACAACCATCAGAGTGATCATGATGGTACGTGACCAAACTGGTGATTGACGTAAAACTATAGATTGATCAAAACTATCTTGATAAGCTACACGAGTCAAAGTCTCTGTTCTAGCTTTCTTGGCAGGTGTCAGCAACTGTACACTACTTTGTTTTTTTCCGTTGCCATTACCGTTACCGTTGATATGATTACCATTATGTTGAGTCATAACAATTTTAGATTTTGGATTTTGGATTTTAGATTTTGGATTTTGGATTTTAGATTTTGGATTTTGGATTTTGGATTTTGAATTTTAGCGTCAGGAGTTATTAATTTTGGATTTTGGATTTTGGATTTTGGATTTTGGATTTTGGATTGTTTTTCTTAACTCCAATCTAAAACCTAAAATCTAAAATTTCCTTCCCCTATTCCCTATTCCCTATTCCCTATTCCCTATTCCCACTGATAACTGATAACTGATAGCTGATCACTAATAACTAATTACAAATTAACTTCTTGTTGTTGATATAGGTAGAAATAATGACCTTTAGCAGTCATTAATTCTTGATGATTACCTTGTTCTATCACCCTACCGCCATCCATAACAACGATTGTATCTGCATTACTAACAGTATTGAGACGGTGAGTAATAAAGAAGACTGTTTTACCTTGAAAAGCTCTAGCTAAGTTGAGGCATATTTGTCTTTCTGTGGGATAATCTAAGGCGCTGGTAGCTTCGTCCAAAACTAATAATTTAGGTTTTTGTAAAATGGAACGAGCGATCGCTATCCTCTGTCTTTGTCCTCCAGAAAGATTAGAACCTTTTTCCCCTACTCTGGTGTTATAACCATTGGGCAAATTCATGATAAATTCATGGGCAACTGCTATCCTGGCCGCTTCGATAATTTCTTCTGTAGTTGCATCAGGATTAGTCAATGCAATATTTTCTTTTACAGTACCATCAAACAAAAGCGGATCTTGCGGTACAACCCCAATTTGTCTGCGTACTGAATAAAGTTCTACTTTGCTGATGTCGTAACCATCAATCAAAATTCTGCCAGACTCGACGTTATAAAGTCTCAGCAGTAATTTCATCATTGTGCTTTTACCTGAACCACTTTGTCCGACAATACCGACAAATGTACCAGAGGGAAAATCAAGACTCACATTGTTTAGTTGCAGTGGTCCACTGGGAGCAAAGCGGAAGCAAACATTTTCATATTTAACAGCACCCATGATCCCAGGTAAGGGAATATTATCTTTGTCTGTTTCTGCTTCTTGGGGTGTGTCCACAATATCACTTAATCGCTCTAAAGATAAACCAGTTTCTTGGAAGTTTTGCCAAAGTTGTGCTAACCGCAAAATAGGACTAGTCACATAACTGGAGATAATTCTAAAGGCGATTAATTCCCCTAATGTTAATTCTCCTTTTAATACTAAATAAGCTCCTACCCACAAAACTAATAAGCTACTGAGTTTGTTGAGAAACTGACTGGTAGAATTAGCTAAAGTGGAAGTGATGACTGTTTTAAAACCTGCGGATACAAACCGAGCATAACGTTCTTGCCAGGAAAAACGCGATCGCAATTCAATATTTTGCGCCTTTACTGTTTGAATACCTGACATTACCTCCACTAAATAAGATTGAGTTGCTGCATTACGTTCTGCTTTGGTACGTAATTGTCGGCTCACCGTGGGGGCGGCAATTAATGTAATCACCACAAATAGGGGAATTGTTCCCAAACCCACTAAAGTTAATTGCCAACTATAAAACAGCATCACGATGATATAAACCACCGAGAATACTGCATCTAATACCACTGTTAAAGCTGTCCCTGTGAGAAACTGACGGATATTTTCTAATTCATTGATGCGAGTTGCTAGTTCACCCACAGGTCTACGTTCAAAATAACGTAAAGGTAATCTGAGTAAATGGTCAATAATTTGTGACCCTAAGCTCATGTCAATGCGGTTGGTTGTATCCACAAATAAGTATGTCCGCAATGTAGTTAGTATTGCTTCAAATACACCCACTGCTAATAATAACACCCCTAAAATATTCAGGGTATTAATACTATTTTGAACAATGACTTTATCAATGATTAATTGAATAACCAAAGGATTAGCTAAAGCAGCTAATTGGACGAAAAAGGAAGCGATAAAGACTTCTATTAATACCCGACGGTGACGTGATAGATAAGGTAAAAACCAACTTAACCCAAAGCGTTGTTGCGGTGTTTCTTGGGTAGCACCGATAAGTAATACCCGCAGTTGTGGTTGTAATGTGGTTTCATCAGTTGCTATTTCTTCCAGTAGTTTGCTTGGTTTGCAATTAATTATTCCTTTTGATGGCACAGCTAAAACTACTGTATTTTCATCTACTGCATAGATCACAGCATAGCTATCTTGATATTGAATTAGTGCTGGTGTAGAAATGCGTGTAATTGCAGTGGCGGGAATATCTACTAATTGGGATCTCAGTCCAATTAATTCTTCTCCCACATAAGCACAAAGTTGAAGGGATATATTACCATGACGTTTAATGTTGTCGTTTAAAGTCCGACGTACTACTTCTTTACGCAAGGGAACTTGTAAATGCTTGGCCAGCATTTGCAAACAAGCCAAGGTAGAATTTATTTCCCCCTGTCCACGAAAAAATGGGTATTGTTGGTGGTGTTTTTTCTCTGATGGTGTTTGGCGTTGGGAAGGAATAACTTCTTCTACTGTGGCGTAGGGAATTTCTATTTCATCTGTGTTTTGTTGTTGATTATATGTTAGTTCTGCCTCTACTAGTTCTGGATTGAGGAATGATAAATCTGGGGGATTGATACCTAATAACCGTGCTGGACTGCTCCCTGTTACTTCGATCATTCCTCTAGTATGACTAGATTCTAACGGAGAATTAGGGGGAAAATTAGCTACTGTACCACCACTAACAAACCAAATTTTATCACTTTCTAGTTGTGTAAAAGAGGATTTTCCTGGTGGTAGGTAATGAATTTTTGCCTCTGATAAAATTTCTTGACTGATGTCTTTGATATTTAAATTGGCATTAGCTTGTTGTGCTAACAGTGGGCTGAGAATATCAAATACTTCTGAGATGTCACTACAGTTTTGACGATCATTAGCAAAGGCTGGATTTTGGCGTAGTAGACTTAAATAATCTGCTGTACTCAAGGTTAAACAAATCACTTCTGTGGATGCGATCGCTGTTTCACAAGCAATCTGCCGCATCAAACTAATTTCCCCAATTATTGCTCCTGGTTCTAGGATTTTCAGGGTAATTGGTAATTGGGTTTGGGGGTGATATCCCAACAGTCTCACTTTTCCCTCGTACAGAATCGCTATTCTATCTGGTAGTTTTTCTTTACCAATGATTTTTTGTCCTATGCGATAGCGTAGAGCTTGTTGTTGTGATAGTAAATTGCGTCTTTCCTGGGCTGATAGTTGATCAAATCCTGCAATACTCTGGAGAAATTGATCAAAGGATTCGCTATTATAAGTCATATTTATTCGATTTAATAATCTGCTGTTTGTTATTTATCCGGGATTCATGGATTAGAAAAAGCTGCACAAACTCTTTCTAGAATTTTTACACCTTGGATATTTTTTGTGCTGGAAGCCTTCCCAAATGTGTAAGTTGGCTTTTTACTCATCCCTGACTTATATGATTAGGTATCTTTATCATGCAAATGATATAATCAAGGACGTTTTAATCTTTCACCTATTACCTGTTGTCATTGCATATCTTCTGATAGTTTAATTTGCCAGTTTTGTGGAGCTACTTGCCCTTGCAGCCAAGTCTGAAACCGCTCATTCAGCAATCTTTGACGAATTTGCCGATCCAACTGAGCTGGTAGTAGTTTTTCTAGCCTGACAATTACTATCCATTCTCCTATTTGAGTAGGTAGTGAAAGTTGCTGTGGTTGGCTGACAGATAAGACTCTCGCCAACATCGGATGAAGAGATTGTAATTCCACAGGACCGACTAAACCATCTGTTTGGGCTTCTGGACCTTGGGCATATTCTCTTGCTGCTTGAGCAAAAGATTGTTCTCCTTCTTGGATGCGGAAGTAGATTTCTTGGGCTATTCCAATATCAGAAGTAGTGATCAGGGAATATATAACTCGATCCAACTGGGTTTTGCGCTGGTAAAAGTAGGAGTCTAAATCTTGTCCCCAACTTGCTTCTTTGAACTTTTCCAGTTTCAGTTGGCGAATAGCTATACTATTCAACTGTTCGGTACTGATTCCCTGTTCTTGTTTTCCTTGATATTGTTGCGCTAACTGTTCACAGGCTTGTTTTTCTTCCTGTGGTGTACATTCAATTTCTGCGATCGCTTGATCAATTACTACCTCTTTCAGTAATGGTGGTACTAATTGGTGTTTCCCCAGTAGTTGTAGAACTTCTGGGGCTGTTATTATGCGATCGCCAAATTGCAGCACTGGATTCATATCACTTGCCAGTAAATTTACTACTTATCTCAATTGTTCTTACAACTACATTAAAACTAGATTATGTTCCGTTGATCTCTGGTTTAAAACAATGTTCTTTTTATCACTGGTTTTTCTACTTCAGTCCTTTTTCTATAGGTTCATAGCACATATAGCCAATAAATACTCCTACAGTAGACTAATACAGTAAACTAATACACTTTTGTATAGCTCACTGATAGAGATATTAGTATTGAAGGATATCGTACCAAGCTATCACAATTTTGGGAAATTGCAACCTCAAACTGGCATTTAAGTCAAAAAACTTATAAAATTTACCTGATTATGGAAAAAATAAATTGTCAATCCCAGTTTCAGGAACAGTTGTAGCAATTAGGGCTGGCCGAGACAAATCTACTCAGCCAACCCTAATTAAACCTATAATCCAAAAACAGAACTTTTAACCGTGATCTTGAGAAAGATCCTAACCTATCATCAAAATATACCCTGAATAGCATCAAGTCCTGGTAATTACTTAGAATATAACTGATTGGTGAATAATTGTTTTAATTGTTGTTTCCAACTACCAATAACCAACAGGACTTACGCAAAAGGAAACGAAAGTAGGGGTAATTCATGAATTACCCCTACGCAAGAATAAGGTTTTTAGTCATATCTTGCGTAAGTCCTAACCAATTACCAACCTCAACAGATATTAAGTATTGAACCGGACATGATATAACTAGGGATTTTACTAAATCACAAAGATATCAGAGTGACTCAAACTAGCAGAATTACTCAGAGTTGCGATCTTTACACTAGCTCCAGCACCATCACCATCGGCATCAAAGAATAAATCACCATTGGTAGTGTTGAAAATAAATCTATGGGTGCTGCTAGTAGCTGAAGTCACACCTGCGCCAAAAGTAAAAGCTTCGGCGCTTAATTGACCAATTGCTAAACCAGTAAAACCATTGCTATCTATTTGAATTTGATCTGTTCCAGATTCAAAATCGGTAATTGTATCAATTCCTCCATTTAAACCAGTGAAACGGAAAGCGTCCATACCAACGCCACCTGTGAGAGTGTCATTACCCTCACCACCTATGAGAGTGTCATTACCTCCCTGTCCAGACAGATTATCGTTACCTCTGCCACCATCTAGGAAATTATTACCATCATTACCCAACATGTCATTATTCAGGTCGTTACCTGCACCGTTGATATTGTTCTTACCTATCAAAGACAGATGTTCTAAATGATCTCCCAGATGATAACTGATAAATGATACGACTGTATCTATGCCTTCATTAGCATTTTCAATGACTACGTCCCCTAATTCATCAACAACATAGATATCTTTACCAACTCCACCGATGAGACTATCAGCACCTGTACCACCTATGAGAGTGTCATTACCCTCACCACCTATGAGAGTGTCATTACCTGCTTGTCCATAGATAGTATCATCACCAAGTCCACCATCTAAGACATTATTAACATCATTCCCAAAGAGTGTATTATTTAGGTCATTACCTGTTCCGTTGAGATTGTTCTGACCTGTTAAAATGAGGGTTTCTAAATTATCTCCCAGGGTATAACTGATAGATGATATGACTGCATCTATGCCTTCATTAGCATTTTCAATGACTACGTCCCCTAAGCCATCAACAACATAGGTATCGTTACCATTTCCACCGATGAGACTATCAACACCTGTACCACCATCGAGGTAGTCATTACCCTCGCCACCTATGAGAGTGTCATTACCTCCCTGTCCGTACAGACTATCGTTACCAAGTCCACCATCTAAGACATTATTAACATCATTACCCAAAACTCCATTATTCAGTTCGTTACCTGTAGCGTTGATATTGTTCTCACCTATCAAAGCAAGGTTTTCTAAATTATTTCCCAGGGTATAACTGATAGATGATACGACTGTATCTGTGCCTTCATTAGCATTTTCAATGACTTGATCCCCTGAGTTATCAACACCATAGGTATCGTTACCATTTCCACCGATCAGACTATCAGCACCTGTACCACCTATGAGAGTGTCATTACCCACGCCACCATCGAGAGTGTCATTACCATCGCCACCATCGAGGGAGTCATTACCATCGCCACCATCGAGAGTGTCATTACCCTTGCCACCTATGAGAGTGTCATCACCCTTGCCACCTATGAGAGTGTCCCCAGAGATTTTATCTGGCATTGTCTATACCTTAATAAAATGGTAAAGTGAAATTGAAACAAATTCAAATTGCAGTATTTGTCCAGCCCATTGTCATTGTGGTTAAATCCTTTGACTGTGAGCTTTTGACAAATATTGCTTTCCTGTTTGTAGTTCCTTCATTTAATCTAAAAACTTTTTATGGACAATAACTAAAATGAACCTTTTACAAGAATTTCATATTTTTCTTATCCATTTTTTATATAGTTTTTTTGAATTTTAAGCTAGTCCAAATAATAGATGCCAATAATGTAAACAAGGATTTATTGATGTTAATTAAAAATACTTTTAAACGGTTATATTAATTGCAAATTATCAATTTATACAGCATTTACCATAGTGAGAAGTTATAAAATTACAGGTTTTAAGGAACTATTAACGGCAAATAGGGAAAATAAAATAAAGAATCAAGGTATACTGATTTCTTCTGCCAAATCAAATATGATTGTTATATATAGCAATCAATCCTATATGATCCTTGAGAGTTAATAAAGCCTCAAATCCTTATAAAACAAGGATTTTTACTACATATTTTCTCAAAAATGGGGTAGGATTACCATAGCAGAATTGAGGACTAAAACTCTATTTTACTAAGACTTGTATCATAAATTGATGTGATCATCCTGCCTACGACTATATATAATAAATTGAGATATTTTGTTTATATAACTAAATTATATTCACGTTTCTTTTACAAAGGAAGGTAGGAAGCGAAAATCCATTTTTTTAAACGTTATTGTATACACAATATCAAAAAAATAGCAGTAACATTTAAGGTCATAATCGCCATTTTTAGGCTCAAAAAGTGCATACTTTTAAAGTATAGTAATTTAAGTTTCTCTGTGTCTAAATTTGCAAAATTTTATGATTTTTGCATATTTAAGTGTCACTCAATAAACCTCTGGAGAAAATGAATTTAGGGACAATTTATGAATTGTCCCCAGAACGGGTTGCAAATCATGCACATTGAATTACCAACAGATGTATATAGCGTTTCCCAGTCTCATGAGGTACACCCTAATTTATTTACTGTTCCCAATTCCCAATTCCCAATTCCCTAAGATAAAAAACTCTGTACCTCACTAGCTTGGTAAATGCTATAATGATATTGATCAACGGAATAAACGAGGATTTAAGATGGTCTGTTTTTGTGGTTGAGATGGACTACCAATTGATACTCCATTTCGTAATTGTGTAGCTGTACCACCATCTTCAGGAGCTAAAAAAGGTTTTAAATTAATGCCATTGTTTGAAGAATTAACAGTATTTTTATCTCCTAAAAGTCTACGTCCTAAATTGTACAGTTCGTTGACTCCTCCTGGATGACGATTAGTGTAGGTGTTAACGGCTATAGTTTGCTGTCCGTTGTCTGCGGTAGTTAAGTTGCTGAAGATGCTACTGCGGATAGCGTAGGGGTCTTTATTTCGTGGTACTGTCAGAACAATGCGACAACCGGGGTTAGCTTCGGTGGTGACACAAATAATATTTTCGTTATTTTCTCTGGCTATTTGCAGTTCTTGCAGTCCATCTGGACGGTATAATTCTAAGCGTTGGGCGATCGCCTGACAACGATTTTGCGGATTCCAACCACCTCCTAATGCTTGAGGTGCAGCCCAAGCAAAAAATTGACCGGGTTGGCTTTGGGGTTGATACATTACCGTATATCTACCATTGTAAGATTGACAGCTAAATCTGGTGCTAGTATTAACGGGGGTGGAAGTGGGTATATTGGTGGATGAACCTGATGGTACTGTTGTTGTTGAGCCTGATGGTACAGTGGGAACAACAATACTATCAGTTTGAGCAAAAGCCACGGAGTTACCGATCAATAAGGATAAACTCAAACCACTGAAAAATAAATACCGCAGCGGTTGTGATGACATAACTTTACCTCTACAAATACTGATATTTTCCTTGACGCAGAATTTGATGTTTAGTTCATCTGAGGGCTTAATTTTTTGATCAGTGATCAGAATAACTGATCACTGATAACTAATAACTGTCCTTAATCTTGCACGTATTCCTGACCTGTCACTAAAGCAACTTCAGCGCGAACAAATTCCCTTCCCAAATAAGCAGCATGGTCAAAGAAAGTTACAGGACAGGGTTGAGTTTCTTCAAAAATTTTCACACACAATTCTTTGGCAGTGCGGCCGCTAAATACGGTTGTGTGAGTTCTTTCTACCTTACCCCGTGCCGGAATCACCTTACCAGTTTCTGGATCTACAGCCAAACCACGTTCATCAATTATATTTGTAAAATGTTTGGCATAAATTAACCGTTCATTGCGGTCAATGTAAATAATGAAATAGCCACTGGGATCAAGATCAATATGACGTTGGGAAAGTTTATCATCAATTGCGGTTAAATCATCAAGTATTAAATCCATAGTCATGCTAAAAAAAGAAATTATTTCCAGAGTTTTTTACATTACAATTCCAGTGTAATTCTTTAACCAGATTTTTTAACGATTATTTTGACTAAAAGGTAACTCTGCATTGATCGCCTTCATTTCCTCCTCTTCCATTTGATTCACTTCTAGAATATAAGGACGTAAGATTTGTCCTAAACGATTATTGTAAAATCGGTGTAGACTGTGATTAGGTTTAGCTGGAAAACCGCGCCGTTTCTTATGTCTTCCCCCTGCACCGGGATCAAAAGTTTGGATACCGTGAGCGATCGCCCACTCAATCGGTGCATAATAACAAGCATCAAAATGTAAGCAATCTATTTCTTGAAAACTGCCCCAATAGCGACCATATAGTTTATCATCCTTAAATAAACAAAATGACATCCCCACAGGTTGACGCTGGTTTTCATCATTATAAGCAGCGAAAAATACCACCCGATGACGATAATTATGATATAAACTTTCAAAAAATCCCTTGGTCAGATACTTACTACCCCACCAACCAAACTTATCACAGGTATCCGCATAAAATTCATACATTAACGGAAACAGCGACTTAGGAATTTCTTCACCAGTGACAGCTTGCAGTCGTAAACCAGCCTTTTCTACCGCCTTGCGTTCTCTTTTAATATTCCGCCTTTGGTTAGCATTGAATACTTTTAAATAATCATCAAAACCTTGAAAATCAGCATTTTCCCAAATATAGCTATGGTGTAACCAAGCCGTGAAACCTTGTTTTTCCAACACAGTCCGCCATTGGGGATCAACATACAGAAAATGACAGCCAGAAATATTATTTTGGATGCAAAAAGCATCAATTTCGTGTACCATCATTGCCGTAATTTCTGCTTCATTTTCACCAGGAGAAATTAAAAAGCGATAGCCTTCAGCCGGGGTAAATGGCGACATTCCCAACATTTTGGGGTAATACTCTACACCAATACGATAAGCTAAATCAGCCCATTGATGATCAAAAACAAATTCCCCTTGACTATGCCCTTTAAGATAAAGTGGAGCAGCAGCAATTAATGTTCTATCTCGCCATAAAGTCAGGTGATTTGGCAACCAACCAGCGTTAGCTGTAGCACTATGGGAGGTTTCCATATTATTCAACCAATCCCATTCTAAAAACGGAGTTTTTAGTGGCATAGCCAAAGCATCCCAGGCTGTTTGAGGAACTTCGGCAATTTTATGAGTCCAAACTACAGAATAGTTAGATTTGAGTGGTTTTACCATCGTGTGGTTGTGAATATCTATTTTGATTACAGCAGGAGGCAGGAGTTATTTATTTTGGATTTTGGATTTTGGATTGTTTTTGTTAACTCCAATCTAAAATCTAAAATCTAAAATTTTCTTCCCCAATCCCCAGTCACCATTTCCCTGTTCCCTGTTCCCTCTCCTAACTATAAAATGTATTTTGTATAACTTACTTAATCATCCTTATGATCCTTGCTAAAAATTCGCCCCTGCTGTAGTTGTCAGTAACCAGGGTTGAACTGGTTGTGGAAAGAATTTAATATCCGGATTCAGGTTTCCAGAACTTGAAAGCACTATATGAATCGGCTAGAGAGATTTATTTTCTGTTTTTCTCTGTTGCAGCACTGTTGGATGGGAGACAGTAAGTGTTGTACCGTAGGCACAAAGAGTACCCGCACCAAATAAAACGGCATCTGAGGTTGAGTTTTGGAGCGTGGTGGAAAAACTTAACCGTCCTTGAGGCAATTGATAATCAAATTTTTATCACCTTATTGAAAAAATTGGGTTTAAAACCGAACTTTGTCCCGCTACGCTCATGCCTTTTCAGGCGAAAAATTGTTGCAGCGAGGTATAAATTCCCATGACAAAAACAGCCTCCTGACTTCTGCCTTCTGTTCCATGCCTCCTATCTTCGTTCAAAAATGTCTCATTTATCCCATCTAATGACATATTTTTATTCTTGTGGTTTGCAGATACGGAGTGAGACAAGCGATGGCTAAGTACCGTCAATCCTCTTTTAGACGAATTTTAGTAACCAGGATATTGCTGGTATTTGTCCCAGTTTTATTAATTGGGGAAATGGCAGCACTCAATAAGGCACGTTCTAGCCTCTTGAACACTGCACGACAAAACTTAACGGACAGTGCTATTAATAAAGGTGAAAAAATAACTGACGCGATCGCCACATTAAAGACAAATTTACTCAGTGCTAGTCAGACAAAAGTAATTCAGTCAGGTTCAGCTACTCAAGCTGAAAAATTCATCACCAAATTAGCCCAGCAATTACCGAATAAAATTGATTGTATTCAACTCAAACATCTGCAAAAAAACACTCACAAAAATCCAATTATTGCTAGTAGCTGTGGTGATCAGACCATTATTGAACAGCCATTGTCATTTACAAATGATGAAATCCAAATTACATTAATTTCCCCACCAAAACCAGGAACAACTGGCAAACGTGAGCCAGAAAATCAATTACAATTGCTTTTATCAGCCCCAGTTTATAACCAACGTGGAAATTTAGCTTACGCCTTAATTATCAAAACTACATTGCACCGACAAATTGAAAATAAGCAAGGTTCTTTAATCGGTTCTTTGGTAGTCATTGCTGAAGATGGGAATATTTTGGCACATCCATTACCGGAAACAATAGGAACTAATATTAAAAAATACTCAGATTCTCAACAAATACAAAGTGTAATTAAAAATGCCATTAAGGGAAATAATGATTCCCTAAATTTTAATTTTAGCGCCGGTAATGAATCAGTTGCAGGGTATACAGCAATTCCTAATCCCATTACACAACAGCAACAACAAAAATGGATTATTTTAGCTGTCGTTAGTGTTCAAGATGCACTGCTAGGTTTAGATGAAATCAAACTTATTCTTATTGTCTTAACAGTTGGTTTAATAGGTGCGAGTTTGTTAGCATCTTTCTATTTAGTACCTTATTTAGCAGGTCCTGTGGAAGAACTCAGAGACTACGCTTTAAATATTCATAGTCACCATGCCGTACAACCCATACCCCGTAACTTTAAAATCAAGGAATTTAATCAACTTGCTCAAGCATTAGATCAAATGGTAGAACGACTCAAAGCATGGGCGGAAGAATTAGAAATAGCTTGGAAAGAAGCCAAATCAGCTAATGTTGTTAAAAGTCAGTTTTTAGCCACAACTTCCCATGAATTGCGGAATCCATTGAATATTATTATTAACTGTGTGCGTTTAGTGAGAGATGGTTTATGTGATGATCGAGAAGAAGAATTAGAATTTCTCAAGCGAGCCGATGATACAGCTATTCATTTATTAGGTATTATTAATGATTTACTCGATATTTCTAAAATTGAAGCTGGCAAACTATCGGTAGTAATTGCTCCTTTAGAATTGCGTCAATTATTATTAGAAGTTATTAATTTACAATCAGTGAATATCCAACAAAAGGAACTGCAATTAAAATGTGATATAGGTAATGAAATCATTCCTGTTAAGGCAGATGAGGTTAAACTCAAACAAGTGCTAATTAATATTATTGGTAATGCGACAAAATTCACCGATAAAGGTAGCATTATTATCAGTACCAAGATTCAGCAGCAAGGTGGTAAATCTCATGTTATTGTTGCGGTTCAAGATACAGGTATAGGTATTGATCCAGACCAACAAAATAAATTATTTCGTCCCTTTGTCATGGTGGATGGAACAACTACACGCAAGTTTGAAGGTACTGGACTAGGATTAGCAATTTCCCGCAACTTAATCGAACTGATGGGGGGAAAAATTACCCTTGAGAGTTTGGGTTTGCACCAGGGTACAACTGTGAAAATTATCTTACCTTTGATTGACACATCTTTATTATCTGCCTCAGAGAAAACAGAGGAGAAAAAAGAAACTACGAAAATGGACAAATTTCTGCAAACAAAATAAATCTAGAAAAGCATATAGTAGCAAGTTAACGAAGGCAAGAGGCTGGAGTAAAACCCTGCTGCGCTAACAATAGATGTCCTAAGATGTCCTAACTAGGGTTTGCTGAAAAAGTCTTGTCGTGGAGACAGGGAACAGGGAACAGTTTCAAGAGTTGGATAGGAACGATTTTTTCTTTAAGTAGGGCTTGCTGAATAAACCCAAAATACTGGTAAATCAAAGGTTTGAGGCTGATCAGGAGGAAAGAAAGTGCAAGATTTTTGAAGGGTATACCTTAAAAACTGTGCATTTTGGGTCTGATAAATTAGAAAATCTGGGGATAACAGATAGCTAAAACTATTCCCTATTCCCT